>NZ_JAKGAY010000014.1:0-85265 GCF_021532545.1 Halomonas sp. Cn5-12 | reverse complement strand
ACCGGTTGACGGCGGGCTGAGGGCTCGCCGCGCCCAACCGGCCAGCAGGCAAGGCGTCAGAACCGCCTTGCAGAAGCTGAGGGGCAGGTTAAGAGCCACACAACAGCACCAACACCAACACCAACACCAACACCAACACAGGGGGGGGTGAAGAACCCACGCCTCAGCTCATCCATTAACCTCAAGTCCGACAGACTGCTAGAGTCACACAATACGTAGAGTCTCAAGATGTCAGCCATTTAAAAGGCAATGTGAGCATCATTCAGCAGCAAGGCATTAACAACAGCGCGAGCGTCGTTCAATCTCGTTCAGCGAATTACCAATTTAAAAACTTCGCTTACATTAAACAAACTGGATATAACAATCAGGCCAATTTGATCCAGCACAATGGCAACAACATTGGCGTGATTGTTCAGCAAGGCTATAACCATAGCGTTACGGCTATTCAAGAAGGGAACAGTGTTGGAGTTGCACTGAACGCTATTCAAATTGGCTTTAACAGTAACCTAATGATTTCACAATCGGGCAGTGGCCTACGCGATGTAAATGTCCACCAACAAAACTACTCGGGCACTTCACGACCGGTCACTATCGATATCAACTGAGTCGCACCTGGCTTCTCAGTTAACCACCAAAGCAAGTCGATCGAAAAAAGGGGAAATATCATGAAAATGCAACTTACCGCCCTCGCCGCTGCTGTTAGTATCGCAATGAGCGCCTCATCTTTAGCACAAACCATGCAATCAAACGTAGACTTAGAATATGAATCTGCTACGTCTCCACAGCAAGGTGGCGGCTGGGGAGTAAACAACGAAAATTCCAACGCACTTAATATTGACGATAATGCATGGGATAACAGTAATTTTGGTGCTGGGGACGATACTAGGTTTCAAACCTTCACTGATTCATTAGGATCAATGGATCCATCTACTGTAATTTCGGGTGAAAACACATCTTTCATTAGACAGGAAACACAGGCAGGCGGCGCTCAGTTTGGCAATATGGCCAGCGTCATGCAAAAAGGCGATCAAAACTACTCTAATGTAGACCAAAACAAGCAGCAAAGCGGCGATGCACTAGAAGCTGATGTTTATCAAAATGGTGAGGGCAACAGCTCTATTGTAAAACAAGACTTGAGTTTTGGAGCTGTTGCAAACGTATACCAATATGGCGATAGAAACCTCTCTAAAGTGGACCAGTTTGGTGCAGATAACAATGGATCTGATGTCAATCAAACCGGTAATGACAACAGATCTATCGTTGTTCAAGGAACAAACCCAGGCGGTGCTACTGGCAATAACACTTTCGTACAACAAAATGGAGACTCCAACCAATCATACGTCTTTCAGCAATGGCATAATAATACTGCCATGTCTGACCAGTTCGGTGATAGTGGTATGAGTCAAATCTGGCAAGCTGGCTCCGGTAATGAAGCTAAACTGAAACAGGAAGCTGGAAGCGAATTGAACACTTCATACATTTTACAAGGCCAAGGTGGCGTAAGTGATAATAACCTTGCCGATGTGACCCAAGACGGAAACAATAATGAATCTTATGTTTCTCAGCTGGTTGGCGACGGCAATGAAGCGTTTGTAAAACAAACTGGCAGCTACGGCGATTCAACCATTCTACAAAGTGGCGCATTGAACTATGCTAATGTAGAACAAAGCGGAGTGGGTGATATTTCCTTCATTACACAAGAAGGAAGTAATAACGAAGCAAACGTTACACAGAAAGGACTTGGTATCGCTGGACAAGAGTTTAATGAATCATTCATTCTACAAACTGGCGGTGGGTCTCACATAGCTACAGTGAATCAAGACCACGCTCCAGCAGGTGGTTGGAATAACATTTCAACTATCACTCAAATTAGCGCAAATCAAGGAAACGCTACTGTAACTCAAGTAGGCAGTGGCAACCGCGCTTCCACTATCCAGTATTAATCATTAGCCAGTCCAATATTCTCATACCGCCCCTTCCGGGGCGGTTTTTTTGTGTTGTCACCTAACGCACCACCACCGTCAGCGTCCCGCCTTTGCCTTGGGTAGAAGAGCGCGAACGGTTGCTACCTTTAACGATATCGACTTCCAACCGCTCATCGTCGCTCAGGAGTTTGACGGTACCTTCTAGGGTATCTCCTTCGAAGGTGAATTCTGCAGGCACCCTGCCTCGAGTTTCAGGGTGTTCAACGGTTTCGCCGTCGTGGGTAATGCGCCACTCGGCCGAAAACTCAGCGCCGGGAGAGCCGCTCATGGTGATGTGGATTTGGGTCATATCCTGCTCCTGTGCGGCTAGCCCTGAGATGGGCAAGCCAAGGGTAAGTACGGCGATAAACAGCGTGCCGTATCGTCGTGAAACGTGCCAAGCCAATGATCGTTTCATGTTAGCTACCTTATTAACCACAAGAGCCGCTCAACATGAGCGGCTCTTGCAGTGTAGCAGGCGTTCTAACCACCAGTTACCTAGTGTTACATAACAGCAAAGGCTTTTTCTGCAGCATCCAACGTTAGCTGAATATCTTCCGGTGTGTGGGCACTCGACATAAAGCCAGCTTCGTAGGCAGACGGCGCAAGGTAGACGCCATGATCCAGCATTGCGCCAAAGAAGCGGCGGAAGGCATCGGGATTACACGCCGTGGCTTGGGCAAAGTTATCCACACGGGACTGCGAGGTGAAGAACACGCCGAACATACCACCTGCGGATTGCGTCATCATCGGTACCCGCGCCGCATTGGCACGCTCTTGCAGGCCGTTACACAGCGTTTGTACGCGCTGGCTCAAGGCGTCGTGGAAGCCCGGTACCTGCAGCTTGGTGAGTAGCGCCACCCCGGCGGCCATGGCCAGCGGGTTACCCGAAAGGGTGCCCGCCTGATATACCGGCCCCAGCGGAGAGATGTTTTGCATGATGTCGCGCTTGCCACCAAACGCGCCGACCGGCATACCACCACCGACGATCTTACCCAAGCAGGTTAAATCCGGCGTGACACCGTAATAGGCCTGGGCACCGCCCAACGCTACGCGGAAACCCGTCATCACCTCGTCAAAAATCAGGATGCTGCCGTACTCGTTACAAACGTGGCGCAGGGTTTCCAAGAAACCTGGCTGAGGCGGAATACAGTTCATATTACCCGCCACCGGCTCGACGATGATGCAGGCAATTTGCTCACCGATCTCGGCAAAGCACGCTTCCACCCCCTCTGGGTCGTTATAGGAGAGTGTAATGGTGTGCTCGGCCAACGACGCCGGAACGCCCGGTGAGCTGGGCTCGCCGTGGGTCAAGGCACCGGAGCCCGCTTTTACCAGCAGGGAGTCCGAGTGGCCGTGGTAGTTACCCTCGAACTTGACGATCTTATCGCGACCCGTGGTGCCCCGCGCCAGCCGAATCGCTGACATGGTCGCCTCGGTGCCCGAGCTGGTCATCCGCACCATTTCCATGGATGGAATCATGTCGCAAATTAGGTCGGCCATGGTGGTTTCCACGGCCGTGGGGGTACCGAACGAGAGCCCATTATCCAACCGCGCACGTACGGCCGCCAATACGTCTTGATCGGCGTGACCGGTAATCATCGGCCCCCAAGAGCCGATGTAATCGACGTAGCGGTTGCCCTCGACATCGAAGAGGTAAGCGCCCTGCGCACGTTCCATGAATACCGGCGGGCGGTGCAACCCTTTGAAGGCACGGACGGGAGAGTTCACACCCCCAGGGATATGGCGACTCGCGAGGTCGAACAGTTCAGCAGATGTGGTCATGGCATCCTCAATATAAATGGCTTACTACCAATGAGATCAAAAGCGCACAGGGCGTGGCAAGCGATTCGGCAAACACTGGCCACTGGGTGGCTGGTAGCCGTGAGACAAGCTCTCCCAAGTAAAGTGCTGGGCCTGTTCACACGCCGTTGGTAAGCGCTCACCTACCGCTAGACGCGCAGCCAAGGCCGACGCGAGCGTACAGCCGGAACCATGAAAGACGTCCGGTAGGCGCGGCCACTGCCACTGGCGAGTGGTATCGGGCGAGTGCAGCGTATGCACCACCTGCTCGGCTGAACCGGGTAAGGGGTCATCCGTTGCCGTCACCAGCACCGCTTGGCAACCTTGTGACAGCAGTGATACCGCCCGGGCAGTGTCGTCATGGGTGTCTAGAATTTCCGGTGTTAGCGCCGCCAACTCAAAGCGGTTCGGCGTTAAGATATCCACAAGTGGTAGCAGCCGGTCACGATAAAGCATCTGCAAAGCCTCTGTGGATAACATAGTGCCTCCCCCTGCTTTGAGAACCGGGTCAGCAACCACGGGCACCCCTGGAAAGCGACGAATAATCTGCTCCGCAGCGCGTAGCGTAGCTTCATCCGCCAGCAGACCAAGCTTAATCGCGGTAATCTGCATATCACCGACAGCTTCGGCCATTTGGCGCATCGCGCCGGGGTCGGCGGGCATCACCCGCGACACGTTATGGCAGTTCTGCACAGTCATCGCCGTGGGGATCGTCACCGCCCAACCGCCGCAGGCAGCAATGGCTTCGCTATCAGCGACCAGTCCGGCACCCCCCGTGGGGTCATGGCCCGCTAGCACTAAAACGACAGGGGGAAGAGGTTGGCGCATCAAAAGGGCTTCACTACCGCCAAAAGAATAATCGCGACCAGCGCAATCACGGGCGCTTCATTGAACCAGCGAAAAAATACGTGGCTCTTGGTACAACGCGACTGGTCAAACTGTTTAAGGTAAATCAAGCAAACGTGGTGGTAAGCAATTAACAGTGCCACCAAGGTAAGCTTGGCGTGCATCCATCCTTGGCTAAACCAGGCGGGCACCAAATAGAGCATCCAGCCCCCAAAAATCAGTACCAGGATCATCGACGGGGTCATGATGCCACGGTAAAGCTTGCGCTCCATGGTTTTAAAGTAAGTGATCGCTTGCTCATCACCTTTGTCGCGTGCCATGGCGTGGTACACATAAAGTCTTGGCAGGTAGAACAGTGCGGCAAACCAAGTAACAACGGCCATCAAGTGAATAGCCTTTACCCATTCGTACATGGTCTCTCCTTAGGCGGTGACGTATAGCTAGGAATCGGTCTCACGGGCATCTGTTTGCCGAGCGTCAGTGTAGTGGTAATAACGCTCGATCGCGCCCCGGGTAATGATACCTGAAATTCGCTGCTGCTTTGGTCGGTAGCCATGCACCACATAAAGCGCCCCAAGCGCGCTGTCTTGAAGCTTTAAAAACGCTTCCGATAGCGTGGCCTGCAAACCAATCGGGGCCATTTCCAGCCGCTGGCCGGGAATCTCCAAAAGATCAATTAACTCATCTTCCAGCGGCACTTCTCCATCGAGCGCCTCATCGTGCTCCAGCAGCCAGCGGGCAAGCTCTGCTGCCTTTAGCCCCAGTACCGGCTTATCCTCACTGGAGCGCTCAATCACCAGCCACATAGGATTCGTTTCTAGCAGGCGGCGCGCCTGGTCGAGAGTGATCATGCGCTCGGTACGCACCAGCTGACGCTCCATCACGGCAGGCACAGACACTCGGGAAAGCGCCTGCATCAGCGGCTGCTGCAGCGGGTGTAACCCGTAGCGCACCGAGCTAATGAAGAAACCTTCACAGCCTGTCAGCTGCCGCGACGTTAAGCAGGCCACCACCACGACCAGCATCCCCGGTAGCATAATCGTCGGTGTATGAGTGAGTTCTAGCAGTGCCATCAACGCCGCCAACGGTGCCTGAAGAACAGCCCCCATCATGGCTGCCATACCAAGCATGGCATAAATCCCTGGGTCAGCAGCTTTCTCAGGCCATAGCCAGCCCCCTAACATACCGCCTAGTGCACCAGTGGCCGCCCCAGCGACCAGTACCGGGCCAATAATGCCGATCGGCACGCCGCCTGCAACGGTAATCGCAGTAATCAACAGCTTGGCAACCATCAGCGCCAATAGCACATTGATCGCCAACTGATTATTCAGCGCTGCCGCCACGCTGTCGTAACCAATGCCTTGGATTTCAGGAAACCACCACGCCAATGCACCGGTGCCGACACCCACGACGCCCAATCTCAACCACAGCGGCAGGGTTTGTAGGCGCTGACTTCGTGAAATATGGATGAAGAGGCCTGCCATCAAACCTATGACCAAGCCAATCACCACGATCCAGGGCAGGTTCATCAGCGACCCTAACGCCACCTCAGGAATCCGAAACGCGGGCGCATTGCCATACATCACCTGCGCCACCAGCGCCCCCATGGTCGAGGCTAAAATCACCGGCATAAAGCTCATCAGGGTGTACTCCATCATCACCACTTCCATGGCAAAGATCACCCCAGCGATGGGCGTGTTGAACGAGGCCGAAATACCGGCTGCCGTGCCACAAGCGACCAACACCCGCAAGCTATTATTGGGCAGCCGCAGCTTTAGCCCCAACCCGCTGGAAGCCGCCGCGCCAAGATGAATCGCTGGCCCTTCCCGACCGGCAGATAATCCACCCAGCACCGAGACCACACCCACCCACCACTGGTTGAGCCAGTTACGCAGCGGGAAGCGCCCCTGATGATAGGTTAGTCGCTCGATCACATGGCTGACGCCGAGTTTGCGTGCGGTAGATCGCTGCCGATAGAGCAACAGACCAATCAACGTGACGGACATGATCGGCAGAAGTGCTCTTAGCCAAGGCATCAACCCTTCGAAGGCTTCCGGATCACCGTCCGGCATGTAGAGCGCCGCCCCCGCTTCCAGCAGCAGGCGAAACGCCACCATCACCGCCCCAGTAATCACCCCAGACACCAACCCCAGCACACACAGCTGCGGTAAGGCATCCACGTTCGCCAACTGGCGGCGAAAGCTCTCTAGAGTGAAATCTGACCGAGAAAAACGTGCCACAACGTCCGTCCTTGCGTTTATTGTTCGTTTCATTGTCTCGCGTTGCGCAGCGCTCTTAAGCGCTGGCTCTCTTGTGTATCATAGCTGGATACACTTCAACAGCCTGGCCACACTGATTAGGCTGTTAATTATTCAAGCGTCGATTGCGCAAAGCGCACAAGGAGTGGTTTGTGATTAACGTTGGCATCGTGGGTGGCACCGGTTATACCGGCGTCGAACTTCTCAGACTGCTGGCTCAGCACCCTCAGGTAAACGTCAAGGCCATCACCTCTCGCTCGGAGACGGGCGTAAAAGTGTGCGACATGTACCCCAATTTACGCGGTCACTACGACACGCTGGCATTCAGCGAACCCGACGCCAAGGCGCTAGGCGCAATGGATGCGGTGTTTTTTGCGACTCCCCACGGCGTTGCCCACGCGCTTGCAGGAGAGCTGCTGGCAAACGGCACCCGTGTCATCGACCTCTCTGCCGATTTCCGCCTGCGCGATGCCGACGAGTGGAGCCGTTGGTACGACCAGCCCCACGGCGCGCCGGAGCTGCTTGAAGAAGCCGTTTACGGCCTGCCCGAAATGCATCGTGAAAAGATCAAAACGGCTCGTTTGATTGCCGTTCCTGGCTGCTATCCCACCGCCGTTCAGCTAGGTTATCTGCCGCTGTTAGAAGCTGGCTTAATTGATCCGAACCAGCTGATTGCCGACTGCAAATCTGGTGTGACCGGTGCTGGCCGCGGTGCCAAAGTTGCTTCGCTGTTGGCCGAGGCCAGTGAATCCATGAAGGCCTACGGCGCGGGTGGCCACCGCCATCTGCCGGAAATTCGTCAAGGCTTGGGCGATATGCAGCCCAACCCAGTGGGGTTGACCTTTGTTCCCCATCTAACGCCCATGATTCGCGGCATTCACGCCACGCTTTACAGCACGCTGACCGCCGAGCCAGAAGATCTACAGGCGCTCTTTGAGCAGCGCTACGCCAACGAGCCGTTTGTCGATGTCATGCCCGCCGGCAGCCACCCGGAAACCCGCAGTGTCAAAGGCAACAATACCTGCCGCATCGCGGTCCACCGCCCAGGTAACGGCGATACGGTTGTGGTGCTTTCAGTCATTGATAACCTGGTGAAGGGCGCTTCTGGGCAAGCCATTCAAAACCTTAACTTGATGTTTGGCTTTGATGAGCACATGGGGCTTAACGCCCCCGCGCTGATGCCCTAACGTTTGAGGAATTCCCAGCAATAGTTGACCAATTTGCTGGGAATTATCCATAATTACCCCCCAATGCGGATTATTCGTTCTTAAAGCTCGCGGGAGGTACCCATGAGCGGTGCAGAAGCTTTTGTTCCAACCCCTTTATTACTCTCTGATAGCGCCCGTAAGCGTATCAAAGCACTGATGGCAGAAGAGAGTAACCCTGCGCTTAAGCTGCGCGTGTACGTGACCGGCGGCGGCTGTTCTGGCTTTCAATACGGTTTCGACTTTGCTGAAAACGTTGCTGAAGACGACACACTCATCGAATTTGGCGATGCAACGCTAGTGGTCGACCCGCTCTCTTATCAGTATTTGGTAGGCTCCACAGTGGATTACGAGGAGGGCCTAGCAGGGGCTCGATTTCGTATCCAAAACCCCAATGCCACTACCACGTGCGGATGTGGCGCCTCGTTTATGGTGTGACCAACGTTGGTGGCAACCCCTTCCCCATGACTTGACGCCTTGGCGGTTTCTCGCCAAGGTTGAAAGGTCAATAACGGTTGCCTAGCCAATTTATAAGAAAAAAAATTCTATAAATTGCGCGGCTAACCACATAAAACATGGGGAAACTAATGAAACACCTATTCACTACCTCTACTATTGCGACCGCCATCACACTGGGTTTGGGCAGTACCACCGCGTTTGCACAAACGCCTACCGTCAACGTGGCCACTGACCCAAGCTTTGTGCCCTTTGAGATGCTCGACCCCGAGACCGGTGAAATGATCGGTTTTGATATGGACATCATCAATGAAGTCGCTGATCGCGCTGGCTTTGAAGTCAACCTCACCACCATGGAGTTCTCGGGCATCATTCCTGCGGTGCAAACCGGCAGCCAGGAAATTGCCATTGCTGGCACGACCATCACCGAAGAGCGTGCTCAGGTCGTTGACTTCTCTGATCCCTACTACGACTCCGGTCTGCAAATCATCGTACGTGCTGATAACGAAGAGGTCTCCTCCATCGAGGATCTCGAAGGACTGTCAGTGGCCACCAAAATCGGCTCCACCAGCTACGACTTCTTACAACAAGAGCTTGGCGAAGACGCCGATATCACGCCCTACCCAGGCACCGCTGATATGTACATGGCGCTGCTGGGCCGTAACGTCGACGCCGTACTTTACGATGCGCCCAACGTGGCTTACTTCTCACAAACCCGTGGCGAAGGTCGCACTAAAGTCGTCGGCCCGCTGTACGAAGGTCAGCAGTACGGCATCGTATTTCACAAAGGCAGCGAGTGGGTAGAGCCGACCAACGAAGCGCTGGCCGCTATGCGTGAAGACGGCACCTACGATGAGATCTACACAAAGTGGTTCGGTGAAGCACCCAGCGCTGAGTAATTAGCGCTATATGCCATAACCAACGCTTAAAGCGACTCTCACCACAGGGCCGGGCGGCCATTTCCCCCCGGCCCTGTGTCGTTGTTCCCCTTGCCTGGAGATAACGCGTGGACGTTAACTTTCAGTTTGATTGGTCGGCTGCGTTCGGGTCGATCCCCTACTTGTTACCCGGTATTCCCTGGACGCTACTAATTTCATTTGGCGGTCTGGCGATTGGTTTTTTCATCGGTATTTTCTTTGGGTTGCTGCGTATTAGCCCGGTACGCTGGCTGCGCTGGCCTGCGGTTGTGTATGTTGAAGTATTCCGCGGCACCCCTATTTTGGTCCAAGTGCTGTTTATCTTTTACGGCTTGCCGCAACTGTTGGGTGGGCCCATCAACGCCCTGGTAGCGGGTATAGCGGCCATTGCCGTCAACTCCGGTGCCTATATCTCTGAAATTGTGCGCGGCGGCGTTCAGTCCATCGAGCGCGGCCAGCGGGAAGCATCGCTATCGCTTGGCCTCTCTCGGGTGCAGGCGTTTCGCTATGTGATCTGGCCGCAGGCACTGCGCCGTATGATTCCACCGCTGGGTAACCAGGGCATTATCAGTATCAAAGATACCTCGCTTTTTTCGGTTATCGGGGTCAGTGAGCTGGTACGCCAAGGGCAGATCTATATCGCCACTACCTTCACCGCGCTGGAGGTCTACTTCATGGTGGCGCTGATGTATCTCGCCATTACCTGGACCCTCTCACTGGTGCTGCGCCAAATCGAGCGCCGCGGCCTCGCCGGACAATAAGGAGCGCACAATGACTTCTACTCAAACGCCCATTGTGCGTATGCAAAAGCTCCACAAGCACTTTGGCAGCCTGCACGTACTCAAAGATATCGACCTGGAAATTGTGCCTGGTGAAGTCGTCGTGGTCATCGGGGCCAGCGGCTCGGGTAAATCCACACTCATTCGCTGTATCAACGGCTTAGAAGAGTTTCAGTCAGGCAGCCTGGATGTGGACGGCAATACGCTGCTACCGAACGGTAAAAGCAGTCAGGCGCTGCAAACCATCCGCACCGAAGTGGGCATGGTGTTTCAGCAGTTCAATCTGTTCCCGCATCTTAGCGTGCTCGATAACGTCACTCTCGCACCGATGAAGGTACGTGGCTGGAGCCGTCAGGATGCCGAAGAGACTGCCAAGCGGCTACTTGATCGCGTAGGTATTGCCGACCAGGCAAATAAGTACCCCAGCCAGCTCTCCGGTGGCCAGCAGCAGCGTGTGGCGCTGGCGCGTGCGTTGGCCATGGAGCCGCGCCTCATGCTGTTTGATGAGCCAACCTCAGCCCTTGACCCCGAGATGATTGGCGAAGTGCTAGACGCCATGCGGGAGCTTGCCAAAGAGGGTATGACCATGGTGATTGTTACTCACGAGATGGGCTTTGCACGTGAGGTAGCCGACCGCATCATCTTTATCCATAAAGGCGAAATTGCCGAACAAGGCACCCCTGAGCAGCTCTTCGATTCCCCTCAACACGAACGCACTCAGTCGTTCCTGGCACGGGTACTGAAGCACTAATGTCGTGCTAACCATGCGCTCTTAAATCGCCAATATTGCGCTTAAAACGTCCTATCTAATGGCCTGTCTTCATGACAGGCCATTTTTTTTTGCCTGTGGATACTATTTTTTACACGCTCCTCGCTACTTCGCCACGAAGCCCACCATGAGCGCTTATCAGCATGATTTGAGTATGTGAAGCAGGTTGTTCACAGGTGCGGTAACAAGCCAGGTACCCAGCGGTGGATAACCCGTTGTCAGTCAGTCTTGTGGGTAAGTCGCACTTTCATCCACAGCTCCAACACCGCTTCTACGCAGGCACTCCGCTGCTTAATCACCTAAAGGTCAACAATGTAAAATACTGATAAAGCTAGCGTTAGTAGACTTATCAACAGATTTTGTCCACACCAGTAGTTACTACATCAACAGAACTTCTCTTATTTATTTTTATTTTGTTATTAATAAAGACTGAACCCTTTGGTTGGGGTGTGGAAAAACCTGACGGTTACCCACAGGAGGTTTATACTGGCGGGCTTATTCCAACAGCGCTGAATCGCTGACCACATCATCCGTGCCAACAGGCGCAAGACGAGGTGTCTCTTGAACTACCCCGACCGCTTTGACGTGATTGTCATCGGCGGTGGCCATGCGGGAACTGAAGCCGCACTGGCCTCTGCTCGTATGGGCTGTCAAACCCTATTGCTAACTCACAACATCGAGACGCTTGGCCAAATGTCGTGCAATCCCGCCATTGGCGGCATCGGCAAAAGCCATTTGGTGAAAGAAATTGATGCGCTCGGCGGTGCAATGGGGCTAGCCACGGATTTAGGCGGCATCCAGTTTCGCGTGCTCAACGCACGCAAAGGGCCAGCGGTACGTGCAACCCGTGCCCAAGCCGACCGTATCCGCTACAAAGCCGCCATTCGCGGCATGCTGGAAAACCAGCCCAACCTGACGATTTTTCAGCAGGCGGCAGGTGATCTCATTGTGGATAACGACACCGTACGCGGCGTCGTGACTGAAACCGGCATTCGCTTTCACGCAGAATCCGTTGTGCTCTCAACCGGTACCTTCCTAGGTGGCGTTATCCACATCGGGTTGGATCAAAGCCGCGGAGGCCGCGCGGGTGATCCGCCCTCCAACGCGCTGGCAGAACGACTGCGTGCGTTGCCGTTTCACGTTGACCGGCTCAAAACCGGCACGCCGCCGCGTATCGATGCCACAACCGTCGATTTTTCGCAGTTGGAAGAGCAGCCGGGCGATACCCCAACGCCGGTGATGTCTTACCTCGGCTCGCGGGAGATGCATCCCCAGCAGGTAAGTTGCCATATCGCGCACACCAACGAGCGTACCCACGAGATTATTCTGGGTAACTTGGATCGCTCGCCAATGTACTCTGGCGTGATTGAAGGGATCGGCCCGCGCTACTGCCCCTCGATTGAAGATAAAGTGCACCGCTTTGCCGACAAATCGAGCCATCAGGTGTTCATCGAGCCTGAAGGCCTGGATACCCACGAGCTCTATCCCAACGGCATCTCGACCTCGCTGCCGTTTGATGTGCAGCTGCAGGTGGTGCGCTCGATCAAAGGGTTAGAAAACGCACACATCACGCGTCCTGGCTATGCCATTGAGTACGATTTCTTTGATCCGCGGGATTTGAAACACTCGCTGGAAACCAAATTTATCCACAACCTGTTTTTTGCCGGGCAAATCAACGGCACAACCGGGTATGAAGAAGCAGGTGCCCAGGGGCTACTGGCGGGTTTAAACGCCGCTCGCCGCGCTAAACAGCTCGACGCTTGGTACCCCCGCCGTGATGAAGCCTACCTCGGCGTTTTGATAGACGACTTAATCACCATGGGCACCAAAGAGCCCTACCGCATGTTTACTTCGCGGGCGGAATATCGACTGCTGCTGCGTGAAGACAATGCCGATCTGCGCCTGACCGAAAAAGGCCGCAAGCTAGGCTTAGTCGACGACACGCGCTGGGCCGCATTTAGTCAAAAGCGCGAAGCCATCGAGCGGGAAACTGCACGCTTGGCCACCACTTGGGTGCAACCCAATAGCCCGGCGGCAGAAAAAATCGCTGAAAAAACCGGCAGGCCGCTACCCCGAGAGTACTGCTTAAGTGATTTGCTGAAACGCCCTGAGCTGACGTATGCCGATATTACCTCGCTCCCCGGTATGGAAAGCGGTGACGTACACGACGAAGCCGTGGCCGAACAGGTGCAAATTCAAGCCAAATATCAGGGCTATATTGATCGTCAGCAGGATGAGATCGATAAGCTTAAGCGTCATGAAGCTACGCCGCTGCCTGCGGAACTTGATTATCACCGGGTGGAAGGTCTCTCCAACGAGATTCGCCAAAAACTCAGCGACACCCGTCCAGAAACCCTTGCACATGCAGCCAGGATTTCTGGGGTAACGCCCGCAGCCATATCGATTCTGCTCGTGCATCTGAAAAAACGCCGCCTGATTACCAACGCCGAGGTGGCCAACGGATGAGTCGACTCCAGCCGCTGGTCAACAGCTTACCCAATGGCGTTGCACCACGACTTGATCAAGGCCTATCGGCGCTGGGAGTAATCATCAGCGCTGAACAGAGAGAGCAGCTACTTGGTTTACTGGCGCTGTTGCACAAGTGGAACCGGGCTTATAACCTCACCGCAGTGCGTGATGTTGAAGAGATGGTCTCTCGCCACGTGCTGGATAGCGCCGCTGTGGCGCCCTATGTTCATGGCCCAACGCTGCTGGATGTGGGGGCAGGGCCTGGGTTACCCGGCTTGGTACTCGCGATTATGAAGCCCGAACTTCAGGTGACGCTGCTGGATAGCAATGGCAAGAAAGTCCGCTTCCAGCGCCAAGCGGTGATGGAGTTGGCGCTGACGAACGTGACGCCTACTCAGGCACGGGTAGAGCAGTTCACCGGCCAGCACTTTGATCAGGTGATCTCACGTGCGTTTGCCAGTTTGGTGGATTTCGTGACACTAACGCGCCCCCTGCCATCTGCAAATGGCCAGTGGCTAGCAATGAAAGGCCCCGGTGCTGATGACGAGCTGCGTAACCTGCCGGAAGGCATTGAACTCAGCGAGCGCCACCTGTTGAATGTACCCTTTGAAACGGCCGAGCGGCAGCTGTTGATCCTGACCCCAAAAGGAGTTGAGTAGTGAGCCAGATCATTGCCCTGACCAACCAAAAAGGCGGCGTGGGCAAGACCACTTCAGCCGTTAACCTGGCCGCCAGCCTGGCTGCTCTTGACCGCCGCGTACTGCTGGTGGACTTGGATCCACAGGGCCATGCCAGCATGGGCAGCGGGATCGACAAGTACGATCTTGAGAAAAGCGTGCTGGACGTGTTGCTTGGCGAAGCCACTGCGGGCGAGGTTATCGTTCGCGGGCTGCCGGTTCATTACGATGTTCTACCCGGTAACGGCGACCTGACCGCCGCGGAAGTGGAATTACTGGATAGCGACCAACGTCAAAGCCGCCTATCGCTTGCACTTGCCAGCGTCGCGGACGATTACGACGTGGTGCTGATCGACTGCCCACCATCGCTGAATATGCTGACGGTGAATGCGCTCACCGCCGCGCATGGCGTACTGATTCCGCTACAGTGTGAATTTTACGCCCTAGAGGGGCTCTCGGCGCTGCTGGATACGGTGGAGCAGATCAAGCAAAGCGTGAATCCTGAGCTGGCTGTCTCCGGCATTTTGCGCACCATGTACGATAAGCGCACCAGTCTCACCCGAGAAGTAGATAAGCAGCTACGCGACTTTTTCGGCGATGCGCTTTTGAAAACGACGATTCCGCGCAACGTGAAAGTCGCTGAAGCGCCAAGCCACGGCGTACCGGTCACTCAATACGCGCGTTTTTCGCGGGGGAGCCAAGCCTATCGCGTGTTGGCCAAAGAGATGATTCGGCGTCTATCGCTGTAACGGTTGCCGCTGTAGCGTTCAAAGTACATAACGTTAAAAGTACGAGGGAAAGCGAATGACGCGTAAACGCGCGCTAGGACGTGGCCTGGATGCCCTGATTGGTGCGGGCGCCCGTCGTCGTGACAGTTTAGACCTGACCGGTGGCGCAACGCTTGAGAGCGCCGACGCCCCGATGCCAGACGTGGCGGTGGATGACGCAATGGCTGAACGCCTGGAGCGTCTGCCACTTGGGCAACTGATGCGTGGGAAGTATCAGCCGCGCCGAGACATCCAGCCTGAAGCCCTGGAAGAGCTTGCCGACTCGATCCGTGCCCAAGGCGTGATGCAGCCCATCGTGGTGCGTCCGGTAGGTAAAGACCGCTATGAAATTATTGCCGGTGAGCGCCGCTGGCGCGCCGCGCAACTGGCCGAGCTGGACGTTATTCCGGCGGTCATACGCCATGTGAGTGATGAAGTCGCGCTGGCCTTAGCGCTGATTGAAAATATCCAGCGGGAAAACCTCAACGCGATTGAAGAAGCGATTGCGCTGAAGCGTTTGGGCGATGAATTTGAGCTCACTCAGCAACAGATTGCTGATGCAGTGGGTAAGTCTCGTACCCAGGTTGCCAACTTACTTCGTCTGCTGGCCCTCGACCCAGAGGTGCAAACCCTGCTAGAGCGGGGCGATTTAGATATGGGTCACGCTCGCGCACTGCTCTCGTTAACCAGTGCACAGCAGCGCCAAGTCGCCCACGAAGTGGTCAATAAAGACCTTACCGTGCGCGATACCGAAGCGCTGGTGAAAAAGGTGCAAACCAATCAGGCACCTGCGCCGACCGCCAAGCAAGCGGCCAAGACACCGGATGTGGCCCGCTTAGAAACCCACCTGGGCGAAATTCTCGGTGCGCCTGTTTCGATTGATCATGGTCAAAAAGGCAAAGGCCGAGTCACTATTCGTTATACAAGCCTTGAAGAGCTGGATGGAATTCTGGCGCACATTAAATAGCACGCTAATGAAAGATACGGCCTATTTTTAGCCCTTTGGTCGCAAGTCGGCGCTGAAACGCGCGAATTCCGTGCAACTTCGGTTGAAGGTGTGATAGCGCTTCCCTATAATCGCGCAAGATTTGTGCAGGTTGCTTATCGATGCGCTTGAAAGGCACATCGGCAGCAACCCATCTAACGCGCTGGGGAATCATTTGCTTACTAGCGATATGTTGAAAGCTTATGCAGCGAATTGAAACCCAGCGGCAGCGAGCCTACTTCGCTCGGCTAACCGGCGCCCAGCTCGTGGTGATGCTGCTTGGAGTGCTGCTGGCTTATCCGGTAGCCCAGATGCCAGGGGTGCTATCGGTCATAACGGGAGCACTGGTAGCGTTGCTGCCACACGCTTTCTTTATACAGCGCATGGGAATTTTTGGTAAAACGCGTCGTTCTCCAGGCGCTATGGTTCTGTTTCGCGCCGAGGCAGGTAAGTTTGGTTTGACGGTGGCACTGTTTGCTCTGGTGTTCGTGGTAGTGCCTCCCTCAAACCCCGCTTTCTTTTTTAGTGCTTATGTTGCGATTGTTCTAACGCATTGGCTTGCACCTTGGTTAATGCCTGGGAAATCGCACAACTGATTGAGGTGACATGTCTATGGCCGCAGGAAACGAAGTCTCGTCGACTTACTATATCCAGCACCACTTGCAGAACCTGACCTTTGGTAAACATCCAGAGAATGGCTGGTCGCTGGCGCACTCCGCCGAAGAAGCTCGTGAAATGGGCTTTTGGGCCATTCATCTGGACACCATGGGCTGGTCGATCGCCATGGGCCTCCTGTTTATCTGGATTTTCCGTAAAGCCGGTAAAGCAGCAACAACGGGCGTTCCTAGCGGACTGCAAAACGCTGTTGAAATGGTGGTTGAGTTCATCGAGAACCTCACCCGCGCGACGTTCCATGGCCGTAACCCGGTCATTGCCCCGCTGGCACTGACGCTGTTCGTGTGGATTTTGCTCATGAACACGCTGAAAATTATTCCGGTCGACTATGGCCCTGAGCTCTTTAAACGGTTAGGCGTTGAGTACATGAAAATTGTACCGACCACGGACCCGAACGCCACGCTGGGTATGGCGCTGGGCGTGTTCTGCCTGATTATTTACTACAGCATTAAAGTCAAAGGTGCCGGTGGTTTTGCCAAAGAGCTGTCGCTTACGCCGTTCAATCACTGGGCGCTGATCCCCTTCAACCTGGTACTTGAAGTGATTGGCCTGCTGGTGAAGCCGTTAGGCCTTGGCCTGCGTCTGTTCGGTAACATGTTTGCCGGTGAAGTTATCTTTATTCTGATTGCTCTACTGCCGTTCTGGGCAATCTGGCTGTTGGACGTGCCATGGGCCATCTTCCACATTCTTGTGGTAACGCTGCAGGCCTTTATTTTCACCACGCTGTCGGTTGTATACCTCAGCGCGGCGCACGAACATCACTAAACCAAGCAACGACGTTTTCATTAACCCTCAACCCTTAACCAAAACTTAAACTCAGGAGCAACATCATGGAAATGGTTTATCTCTCAGCTGCCATCATCATCGGTCTGGGCGCACTGGCTACCGGCATTGGCTTCGCTCTTCTGGGCGGCAAACTGCTTGAGTCTACTGCGCGTCAGCCGGAACTGGGCGACCAGCTGCAAACCAAAACCTTCATCATGGCCGGTCTGCTTGACGCCGTTCCGATGATCGGTGTTGGTATCGCGATGTACCTGATCTTCGTTGTTGCCGGTTAATGCAGCTTAACCGAGCGGCTCTCCGCTCGGTTTTGTTTCACTCCGGTCGCCACGAATTTGTCAGAGGTACATCCCTGTGAATATCAACATGACGCTTATCGGGCAGACGATCGCCTTCGCGATCTTTGTCTGGTTTTGCATAAAGTATGTGTGGCCTCCGATCAGCAACGCGCTTCACGAGCGTCAAAAGAAAATTGCTGATGGCTTGGACGCAGCTAGCCGTGCTACCCGTGATCTTGAGCTAGCTCAAGAGCGTGCTGAACAGACGCTACGCGAGAGCAAGGAACAGGCATCTCAAATTCTCGAGCAAGCGAATAAGCGCTCTGCCCAAATGATCGAAGAGGCACGTGAACAAGCGCGTGCTGAAGGCGAACGTTTAGTGGCTAATGCTCGGTCAGAAATTGAGCAAGAAATTAATCGCGCGAAAGACGAACTGCGTGCACAGGTTTCCCACCTTGCGATCGTAGGCGCTGAGCGTGTTCTTGAAGCCTCTGTTGACGAGAAAGCGCACCGCGACTTGCTTGATAAGCTTGCCGCTGAACTGTAAGGAGGTGACCCATGGCGGAACAATCTACCGTCGCTCGTCCTTACGCCAAAGCGGCGTTTGAATACGCGCGCGATCACCAAGCGCTTGACGCTTGGTCGCAGGCACTGGCAATGGCGGGATCAATCGTCATCGATCGCCAAGTTGCTGGCCTGCTAGGTAGCCCCAAACTCAGCAGTGAACAGAAAGTGTCGTTAGTAGCAGACATGCTGGGCGACAACGCAGACGATGCGTTTAAACGCTTTCTGACCACCTTGGCCGATCAGCGTCGCTTAGCGGCGTTGGATGCTATTGCTGACCAGTTTGAACACCTTCGCGCAGAGCATGAACAGCGTATCGACGTCACTGTGGTTTCAGCTTATAAGCTGGACAGCAAGCAGAAGACCAAGCTAGGCAACGCGCTCAAGAAACGTCTAAATCGCGAAATCTCCATTACTACTCAGGTGGACAAGTCGCTTATCGGCGGTGTCATCCTGCGTGCCGGCGACACCGTCATTGACGGGTCGGTGCGTGGTCGATTGAACCGCCTTTCCGAAGCGCTGACCGCTTGAGTCTGAGGGACATGGCATGCAGCAACTGAATCCTTCCGAGATCAGCGACATCATCAAGCAGCGAATTGAGAAGCTTGACGTCGCATCCGAAGCCCGTAATCAGGGCACCATCGTCAGCGTTTCCGACGGTATCGTGAAAATTCACGGCCTCGAAGACGCGATGTTTGGTGAAATGATTGAATTCCCCAACAGCATTTTCGGCATGGTACTGAACCTGGAGCGTGACTCCGTCGGTGCTGTTGTCCTGGGTGACTACCTGCAGCTTGAAGAAGGTATGACCGCTAAATGTACCGGTCGTATCCTTGAAGTACCGGTAGGTCCTGAGCTGATTGGTCGTGTTGTCGATGCGCTGGGTAACCCCATCGATGGCAAAGGCGAGATCAACGCTAAACTGACCGACGCGGTAGAAAAAGTAGCGCCTGGCGTTATTACCCGTCAGTCCGTTGACGAGCCGATCCAAACTGGTTTGAAATCTATCGATGCCATGGTGCCAATCGGTCGTGGTCAGCGTGAGCTGATCATCGGTGACCGTCAGATTGGTAAATCTGCCATTGCCATCGATGCGATCATCAACCAGAAAGGCAAGGGCGTTACCTGTGTCTACGTAGCGATCGGTCAGAAGCAGTCGACCATTGCTAACGTCGTTCGCAAGCTCGAAGAGCACGGCGCGCTGGAACACACCATCATCGTCGCTGCAGGCGCTGCCGATCCGGCACCGATGCAGTTCCTGGCCGCTTACTCTGGTTGCACCATGGGCGAGTACTTCCGTGACCGTGGTGAAGACGCACTGATCGTGTATGACGATCTTTCCAAGCAGGCCGTTGCGTACCGTCAGGTATCGCTGCTGCTGCGTCGTCCGCCGGGCCGTGAAGCTTACCCCGGTGACGTTTTCTATCTCCACTCGCGTCTGCTGGAGCGCGCTGCGCGCGTTAACGCTGACTACGTTGAGAAGTTCACCAACGGTGAAGTGAAAGGCAAAACCGGTTCTTTGACTGCACTGCCGATCATCGAAACACAAGGTGGTGACGTATCAGCGTTCGTTCCGACCAACGTTATCTCCATCACCGATGGTCAGATCTTCTTGGAAACCAACCTGTTTAACTCCGGTATTCGTCCGGCGATTAACGCAGGTCTCTCGGTTTCTCGTGTAGGTGGTGCTGCGCAGACCAAAATCATCAAGAAGTTGGGTGGCGGTGTTCGTCTAGCCCTGGCTCAGTATCGTGAACTGGCGGCGTTCTCGCAGTTTGCCTCTGACCTTGATGAAGCGACGCGCAAGCAGCTCGAGCACGGCCAACGCGTGACCGAACTGATGAAGCAGAAGCAGTACTCGCCGATGTCAGTGGCGGAAATGGCGCTGTCTCTGTACGCCGCTAACGAAGGTCACCTGGACGATGTGAGCGTCGATAAGGTGCTGGACTTCGAACGTGCTCTGCACGATTACATGAAGTCTGAGCACAGCGAGCTGCTCGATAAGATCAACCAGACCGGCGACTACAACGGCGAGATTCAGGACGGCTTGAAGTCAGGTCTCGAGAAGTTCAAGGCGACTCAGAGCTGGTAATGTTCGGCCCGCCTGCAGGCGGGCTTGCATGCTTTCTGAGAGCCACGAACGAAAGGTAGATCGCTATGGCAGCTGCAAAAGAGATACGCACCCAGATCGGGAGCATTAAAAATACGCAGAAGATTACCAGTGCCATGGAAATGGTAGCTGCATCGAAAATGCGTAAAGCGCAAGATCTGATGAAGGCTGGCCAGCCGTACGCCAAGCAGATTCGTAACGTGGTAGGCCACATTGCCGACGCAAACCCCGAGTACAAGCACGACTATATGGTCGAGCGTAACGAGGTAAAGCGTGTTGGTTACATTGTGGTCTCCACCGATCGTGGCCTGTGTGGCGGCTTGAACGTCAACCTGTTCAAGGCAGTGGTGAAAGACGCCGTTGCCTGGAAACAGCAAGGCGCTGAGCTGGACTTCTGTGCCCTCGGTTCGAAAGCCGGTGCTTTCTTCCGTAACTATGGCGGCAACTTGATTGCGGCCAAGAGCGGACTGGGGGAAGCACCGACCGTCGAGGGTCTGATCGGTAGTGTCAAGGTCATGCTCGAAGCGTATGACGAAGGACGCCTGGATCGTCTGTACGTGGTGTATAACGAGTTCGTCAACACCATGACCCAGCGGCCCGTCGTGCGTCAGCTTCTTCCGCTGTCGCCTGACATGGGCGATGACGCTAAGCATGACGAAGAAAACGCCCGTCCCGGAAGCTGGGACTACCTGTATGAACCGGATGCCAAGGCGTTGTTAGACGGCCTGTTGGTTCGATTCATCGAATCGCAGGTGTATCAGGCGGTAGTCGAAAACGGTGCGTGCGAACAGGCCGCCCGAATGATCGCTATGAAGAGTGCCACTGATAACGCGGGCAACCTGATCGACGATCTGGAGATGGTGTACAACAAGGCCCGTCAGGCCGCCATCACCCAGGAAATTTCCGAGATCGTCGGCGGCGCTTCAGCCGTATAACGCCAAGGGAGCCTGCCATCGCTAAGGTGGCTCCCGGCAAACAGGTTTCATTTGCAGGTTTTTGAGAGGAACCAAGATGAGCGGACGTATCGTACAAATCATCGGCGCGGTGATTGACGTAGAGTTTCCGCGGGACTCTGTGCCCAAGGTCTACGACGCGCTGAAGGTCTCCAACGTTGAGACCATCCTCGAAGTCCAGCAGCAGCTGGGCGACGGCGTAGTACGCGCCATTGCCATGGGCTCCACCGAGGGCTTGAAACGTGGCTTGGACGTAACCAACACAGGTGCCGCGATTTCCGTACCGGTCGGTAAGGAAACGCTGGGTCGCATCATGAACGTACTCGGCGAGCCGATCGACGAAGCTGGCCCGATCGGTGAGCAAGAGCGTATGCCGATCCACCGAAAAGCGCCGAGCTATGCCGATCAGGCAGCGTCTAATGAGCTGCTCGAGACCGGTATCAAGGTCATCGATCTGGTCTGCCCCTTCGCGAAAGGCGGTAAGGTTGGTCTGTTCGGCGGTGCGGGTGTTGGTAAAACCGTTAACATGATGGAGCTTATCCGCAACATCGCCACCGAGCACAGCGGCTACTCTGTATTCGCTGGTGTTGGTGAGCGTACGCGTGAGGGTAACGACTTCTATCATGAAATGACCGAATCCAACGTTATCGACAAGGTAGCGCTGGTCTACGGTCAGATGAACGAGCCGCCCGGTAACCGTCTTCGCGTGGCGCTGACCGGTTTGACCATTGCGGAAAAATTCCGTGATGAAGGCCGCGACGTTCTGCTGTTCGTCGACAACATCTACCGTTACACCCTGGCCGGTACCGAAGTATCTGCCCTGCTGGGTCGTATGCCGTCTGCGGTAGGTTATCAGCCGACGCTGGCCGAAGAGATGGGCGTTCTGCAGGAACGTATCACCTCGACCAAAACGGGCTCTATCACTTCCGTACAGGCCGTTTACGTCCCGGCGGATGACTTGACCGACCCATCGCCAGCTACCACCTTCTCGCACCTAGATGCGACCGTGGTACTGGCGCGTTCCATCGCCGAGCTGGGTATCTACCCCGCGATCGACCCGCTGGACTCCACCTCGCGTCAGCTGGACCCGCTGGTCGTCGGTGAAGAGCACTACGACGTAGCGCGTGGCGTTCAGAACGTTCTGCAGCGTTACAAGGAACTGAAGGACATCATCGCGATTCTGGGTATGGACGAGCTGTCTGACGAAGACAAGCTGGCCGTTGCCCGTGCGCGTAAGATCCAGCGCTTCCTGTCGCAGCCGTTCTTCGTGGCCGAGGTCTTCACGGGCTCGCCCGGTAAGTACGTGTCGCTGAAAGACACCATTCGTGGCTTCCAGGGCATCCTCGCGGGTGACTACGACGATCTGCCGGAACAGGCCTTCTACATGGTCGGCTCCATCGACGAAGCTGTCGAAAAAGCCAACCAGATGAAGAAGTAATCCCGTCCATTAGGGGGATTCGCTATGGCGAATAGCTTCACTTGCAATATCGTCAGCGCAGAAGCATCCATCTTCTCAGGTAAGGTTGAGCAGGTGATTGCTTCCGGGATGATGGGTGACCTCGGCATTTTGCCGGGGCACGCCCCGCTGCTGACCGAGCTTCAGCCGGGCCCGATCCGCGTGATCCACGATGATGGCAAGGAAGAGAACTTCTTTGTCTCTGGCGGCTTCATGGAAGTCCAGCCAGATGTCGTGACGATCCTGGCAGACGCTGCGGCGCGTGCCAGCGACCTCGACGAGGCCGCTGCCGAGGAAGCGCGTCAGCAGGCGCTGAAAGCCTTTAACGAGAAGTCAGCGGAGCTGGATTATACCCGTGCTGCCGCTGAACTTGCCGAAGCCGTTGCACAGCTGCGAACGATTCAGCAGCTGCGTAAAAAGGCGGGTAAAGGCTAATTAGACGCTCTGCGTAATCAAACGCCCCTTAAACCCGATTCAGGGTTTAAGGGGCGTTTTTTTTGTCTGTTAATATGCGGGTGAGTCATCCCAGAGTTGAACGTCTCAGGAGCGAGCGATGGCGCTAAACGAAGAAGCCTTACAGGCGTTGAAGACCGAGCTTCTCGATGAGCTGGTCAAGGAAGATCCCAGTAAGTCGCAATTGGCGGAACGCCTCGCCGAAATCCGCTCGGCTGATATTGGCGAAGTGCTCGAAGAGCTGATCGAAGAGGATGAGGAGTTAAGCGCCGCTTTGACGGTGTTGGACATTCTCTCCACCGAGCGAGCCGCCAATGTGTTGGGCTATCTACCCAAAGAGAGCCAGCTCGAGGTGGTGGGAGAGCTGTCCGATAGCCAGGTGCTCAAACTGCTCGAAGAGATGGGCTCCGACGAGCGGGCGGATTTGTTTAACCGGCTTGGGGAAGACCGTCGCGAAGCGCTGTTGCGTCGTATGGCGCACCAGGAGCGCGAGGATCTCAAGCGCTTGGCGAGCTATGAAGAGGGCACTGCCGGCGCCATCATGACCTCTGACTATGTTGCCATAGCCAGTGGCATGACGGTGTCACAAGCAATGATGCGCGTGCGCCAAACCGCCCCTGATGCAGAAACGGTCTACCAGCTTTACGTGCTGGATAATGACGGCCATCTGATCGGCACCATGTCGCTACGTCAACTGATGGTCGCGCGCCCTGGGGCGTTGGTGGATGACATTATGATCAAAGATGTCATCAAAATCCCTGTGGATAAAGCGCAGGAGGAGGTGGCGAGAATTGTGGCTCGGTACGACTTGCTGGCGCTGCCTGTGGTTGATGCCGATGGCCGTATGGTAGGCATCGTGACTCACGATGATGCCATGGATGTTGCTGAGTCAGAGGCCACCGAAGATATCCACAAAGGGATGTCCATCGGTCAGCTAGAGGATGGCGTGAGCCGGGTACCACTGTGGAGTCTTTACCGCAAACGCGTGTTTTGGCTGGTCTTACTGGTCTTTGCCAACCTTTTTTCGGGGGCTGGTATCGCTTATTTCGAGGAGACCATTGCTGCTCAGGTGGCGCTGGTATTTTTCTTACCGCTGCTGATCGGTAGCGGCGGTAATGCCGGTGCGCAGGCCGCCACGCTGATGGTGCGTGGCATGGCCACCGGGGACGTAGGCGTGAAGGATTGGAGCAAGATGCTGGGGCGTGAGCTGTTGGTGGCTGGTTCATTGGGTTTGACCATGGCCATTGCCGTCGCCCCCATTGGGATTTTTCGTGGCGGGGAAGCGGTGGCCATCATCGTGGCGCTCAGCATGGTGACCATCGTGCTGTTTGGCAGCTTGATCGGCATGTGCTTGCCGTTCGTTTTGGAGCGCTTCAAAGTAGACCCCGCGACGGCCTCGGCTCCGCTGGTGACCACGCTGATCGACGCCACCGGCGTACTGATTTACTTCAGTATTGCAACGGCCATACTTGCCGGCGTCTGACCTGGGTTAGGGTAGCCTAGCGCATGGCGCTGCTGGCCGCCCGGGTGATGAACATGACCTCCACATGACCCAGCCACTCGATGTCGCTGGCGAGCGCCTTGAGCTGGCTCGCCAAACACTGAGGCGGCTGGTGAACGGCGTCGCCAATAATCAGCGATACCGATACCTTATCTTCTAAGTAGTGGAGCTGTAGCTCGTTCAGCGTGCGCCATACCGGATGTTTGTACCAGCGCTCGTTCAGCGCCGCTTCCACTTCTGGACGCAGCGGCAGGCCTGGTAGGCGGCTGGGGTCGCCTTCACCGGCGTCATCTTCTGGGTCAACGTGGAAGATAACATCTGTGAGCAAAGGAAACTCGTGGCGCAAACGGCGGCTCACTTCATTACCGATTTCATGAGCTTCCGAGACGGTAATTTTAGGCCCCACCACCACATGCAGATCGACCATCACCCAACCTGCCGATTGACGGGTGCGCAGGTCGTGCACGCTATCCACGCCGGGGACGCTACACGCCACGTCATGCATCTGCTGCTGTACTGTTTCGGGGAGTGCGGTGTCGACCAGTTCGCGAGCGGACTCCCACAACAGGTCTAAACCCACTTTACCGACCATCAGGCCAACGATAATGGCGGCCACAGCATCTAGCCAGCCCAAGCCAAACTGTGCGCCTACTAAAGCCACCAGCACCACGGCGGTTGAAAGTGCGTCGCTGCGCGAGTGCCAAGCGTTGGCTTCTAAAAGCTTGGATTTCAAGCGTTTCGCGACCCGCATGGTGTAGCGAAAAATCCACTCTTTGCTAATCAGTGCCAGTATGGCGATGACGATCGCAAGCGCCCCCGGGGCGCCCACTTCTGTGCCGCTCAACAGGCGATCCACGCTTGACCACGCAATACCCCCCGCCACGAAGATTAGGACGCTGCCTAATAGCAGCGTGGTGAGGGTTTCGATTCGGCCATGGCCGTAGTGGTGATCGTTATCTGGCTCCTGGCGGCCATAGTGAATGGCTGCCAGCACGAACCCATCGGTCACAAGATCAGAGAGCGAATGGATACCATCGGCAATCAGCGCAGCAGAGCCGACAAAAAAACCAACGGCGACTTTGATAATGCTCAGCAAACCGTCCAGCCAAGCGCCGATATAGGTTACGCGCTTAGCCTCTTGGCTATCTAACTCGCGATTGGGAACCACTGGCGTTTCTACGGTCTGAGTCATGAGGTACCTGCAGGGACGCATACTTCCAATAGACGCCCATTGTAGCTTACCGCCGGGCAAGCTCTATACCCTCTTGTGCATTCTCAGGCGTTACCGGTGCGGACAATGAAAGTTGGGATGTGTATCCTAAGCGCCGCTGCAGGTGAGACGACCTCATTTCATAACGCAACACAGAACATAGACAGGACGACCTATGGATTGGCTCCAAGTGGTAGTATTGGCGGTGGTGCAGGGGCTCACAGAATTTCTTCCGATTTCCAGCTCCGCTCATCTGATTTTGGTGCCGGTGCTCACCACCTGGGAAGATCAAGGTCTCGCGTTCGATGTGGCACTCCACTTGGGTAGCTTGAGCGCCGTCGTCCTCTATTTTCGCCAGGAAATTTGGCAAATGATCGCCAGCAGCCTCACGGCGGTAAGAGGCAACGGCGTCAATGAGGATGCGCGTCTAGCGTTTTGGGTAGTCGTGGCCACCTTGCCGGTGTGCATCGTCGGCTTTCTCCTCCATGACCTGATCGCAGGCTACATGCGCTCGACGCTGATCATCGGCCTTAGCCTGATAGGGTTCGGCTTACTGCTAGGCTACGCCGACTGGAAAATGCGCGGTACCCGCAGCGAGTATCAGTTGACGCTAAAAGACGCACTGATCATCGGCGGCGCTCAGGTATTAGCGCTGATCCCCGGTACGTCGCGCTCGGGGATCACGATGACCGCGGCGCTGATGGTTGGCATGAATCGAGAAGGCGCCGCGCGCTTCTCGTTTTTGCTCTCGATTCCCGTCATCGTGCTCGCCGGTGGCCTCGAAGCGGTGAATCTCGTCAAAGCGCCTCACTCGATCGACGTACCCGCTATGCTAATAGGGGTGCTTTTATCGGGTATCAGCGCCTTCGTGTGTATTCACTACTTTCTCGTCGTAATCAAAAAGCTGGGGATGCAGCCGTTCGTGGTATACCGCGTGCTGTTTGGTGCCTGGCTACTCTGGTTTTTTCATTTCTAACCCGCGCGTTCAATGAAGGACATCGGATGAAAGGCTATCAAACTGCGTGTAGGCGACTGGGCGTCGTGACGCTGGTGGGCGTTTTGCTGGCGGGCTGTTCAGAAAATGATCGGCCGCTGGAGCCACCAGTGCGCTTTGAAGGCGGTATTTTTGGCACCTATTATCAAATTACTCTGGTCGACCCGCTGACGCAGGGCGAAGCCAATGCTTTGGAAGAGGGCATATTGGCCGAGATGGAAGACGTTGACCAAGCGATGTCGACCTACCGTGACGATTCAGAACTAGTCGCCTTTAACGACGCGCCGCTCAACGAGTGGCAGCCGCTCTCTAACGAGCTGATCGAAGTGCTGGCGATAAGCCGCTCGGTGTCGGAAGCAAGCAAAGGGGCGTTTGATATCACCATTGGCGATGTGGTGAATCTATGGAGCTTTGGTCCCGAGGCACGTCCCGAAGAGGTGCCTAGCGAGGCCGAGTTAAGCGAGCGCATGGCCACGATTGGGTTCGATGCAGTCGAGGTGGATACCCAGCGGATGCAGGCGCGTCGCCTCCGGGATGTATTTGCCGATCTCTCTGGCGTCGCCAAAGGCCACGCTACCGATCGCGTGGCGGCGTATCTGGATCAGGAGGGCATCGATAATTACCTGGTCAATATCGGTGGCGGGCTGATTGCCCGTGGTTACCGGGACATCGAAGATCAAACGCCTTGGCGTGTCGGCATTGAAGTGCCGCAAAGCGGGGTACCGGAAGCGCAACATGTGATTGCGTTGGAGGGCATGTCAGTGGCTACCTCCGGTGATTACCGTAACTACTTTGAAGTCGATGGTGAGCGTTTCTCGCATCTTCTGGATCCGCGAACCGGTCAGCCCATCAAGCATCAGCTAGCGTCGGTATCGGTGTTCCACCCCTCCAATGCCTGGGCCGATGCTTGGGCCACGGCGCTCACCGTCGTGGGGACCGAGCAGGGTATGCAGCTGGCCGTCGAAAACAACCTCAATATTTTGATGTTAGTACGTGAGGGGGAGCGTTGGCGTAGCTTGGCGAGCCCCGCCTTCGTCAACTATTTCGGTGATGCGCTGATCGATGAACTGGGCATCGAGCCCTGGACGGCCTCCTCAGCGAATCGCCAAATGCAAACAGGTGAATGACATGCACGACCTCGATATCGTCATCTTAGCCGCAGGTAAAGGCACACGGATGCGCTCTCAGTTGCCCAAAGTACTGCACACGCTAGCGGGTAAGCCCATGGTAGAGCACGTACTGGCAACGGCCAGTGGTCTGAACCCGAGTCGTACCCACGTGGTGATTGGCCATGGTGCTGACCAACTTCGCGACGCGTTGGCGGAGTATGATGTCTCGTTTGCACTGCAAGAAGAGCAAAAAGGCACCGGACATGCAGTGGCTCAGGCGCAGCCTCAGTTGGGCAGCGGTATCGTGTTGGTACTGTATGGCGACGTGCCGCTGATTCGTCGCGATACGTTGGCCGACCTGCTGGCTAAGGTGGATGAGCAGCACATGGGCCTGCTCACCGTCACGCTGGAAGACCCCAGTGGCTATGGGCGTATCGTGCGCGATGCCGAGGGCCACGCCGTGGCGATCGTCGAGCAGAAAGATGCCAATGAGGAGCAGCTGGCGATTAACGAGTGCAACACCGGCATCATGGCCATGACCAGTGCCCAGTTGAAGCGCTGGTTGCCCCAGCTATCAGCGGAAAATGCCCAGGGCGAGTACTACCTGACGGACGTTATCGCCATGGCAGCCAGCGAAGGCGTCAAGGTCGCCACGGCGCAGCCCCATAACGCCACCGAGGTAGAGGGGGTCAATAACCGCTCGCAAATGGCCCGCTTGGAGCGCGCTTACCAGCAGCAGACGGCAGAAACACTCATGGCCCAAGGCGTTGCCTTGGCTGACCCAGCGAGAATTGATGTGCGCGGTAAGCTTACCTGCGGCCACGACGTCTTCATCGACGTAGGCTGTGTTTTTGAAGGGGACGTCGAACTTGGCGAAGGCGTGCGGGTAGGCCCCTACTGCATTATCAAAAACAGCACCATTGGCGCAGAGAGTGAGATTCACAGCCACAGCGTCATCGACACGACCGTGGCGGCGGGTCTTAACCAGGTCGGCCCCTACGCACGGCTGCGTCCTGGCACGCGCTTAGCCGTGAAAGCCAAGGTGGGAAATTTTGTCGAAACCAAAAATGCCGACGTGGGTGAAGGCAGTAAAATCAACCATTTAAGCTACGTGGGTGATGCGCGCCTGGGGCGCGATGTGAACGTGGGCGCGGGCACCATTACCTGCAACTACGATGGCGTGAACAAACATCGCACCGAAATTGGCGATAACGCCTTCATCGGCTCCAACACTGCCTTAGTGGCACCTGTCACGGTAGGTAAGGGTGCCACTGTGGGCGCTGGTTCCACGATTGCAAAAGATGTGACTGAGTATGCATTAGCGGTCACCCGCAGCCGACAGCTAGAGAAGCCCGACTGGCCGCGCCCGGTTAAAAAGGTTAAATAAACGTATTAGCACGTTGGATTACACGGCGTGAGAGCGCCTTAGGAGAACAAGTTATGTGTGGCATCGTCGCGGCGGTTGCGCAGCGTAATGTGCAGGGAATCTTGTTGGAAGGGCTGAAACGCTTGGAGTATCGCGGATACGATTCTTCTGGCATGACGGTGCTTAACAGCGGTGTGTTAACGCGTCACCGGGCTTTGGGCAAAGTCGCGGCACTCGCTGAACAGTTGGACGCCGCCGCGCTGCCAGGCAACAGCGGTATCGCGCACACGCGCTGGGCCACCCACGGCAAACCCTCCGAGGCCAATGCCCATCCGCACCACAGCAGCGATAACGTCGCCGTGGTGCATAATGGCATTATCGAAAACTACGAGCAGATTAAAGAGACGCTGCAAGGCAGCGGTTACACGTTCACTTCGGAAACCGATACTGAAGTGATCGCCCACCTGCTGGCGGACAAACTCGCTACGGGCAAGACGCTGTTTGAGGCGACACAAGAGATTGTTAGTGGCTTGGGCGGTGCCTACGCCCTGGGTGTAATGAGTGCGGCCGAGCCCGGCGTGGTCGTGGGCGCACGCCAAGGCAGCCCCTTGGTGGTAGGTGTTGGTATTGATGAAGCCTTTTTAGCCTCTGATCCGCTGGCGCTGCTTCAAGTGACCGACCGCTTTATCTATCTGGAAGAGGGCGATTTAGTCGAGCTGCGTGAGCATGGAGTGATTCGCATTGTTGATCGCCAAGGCAATGACGTTGAGCGCCCTATCCATACCTTTGAACATGGCGACGGTGCGGCTAGCAAAGGCGAATATCGTCATTACATGCTCAAAGAGATTTTTGAGCAGCCCGCCGTTATTAGTGCCGCGCTGGAAGGGCGTTTAAGTAGCCACGGCGTGTTGGTAGAGAGTTTTGGGCCGGATGCGCTGGCGCTGTTCCAGAAAACGCGCCATGTGCATATTATTGCCTGTGGCACCAGCTACCATGCAGGCATGGTCGCGCGTTACTGGTTGGAGCGCTATGCTGGGGTGCCGGTACAGGTCGAAGTGGCGTCGGAATATCGCTACCGCCACCCGGTGGTGCCGGAAGGCACGCTCTTTGTAACGCTGTCCCAGTCTGGAGAAACGGCCGATACGCTGGCGGCGCTGCGCTTTGCTAAAACGCTCAACTATGTCGGCTCGCTGGCGATCTGCAACGTGCCCGGAAGCTCGCTGGTGCGGGAGTCGGACATGTCGCTGATGACCCGCGCAGGCCCCGAAATTGGTGTGGCCTCGACTAAAGCCTTTACCACTCAGTTGATTGCGCTGATGCTGTTGACGCTATCGGTCAGTAAAGCGAAAGGCCAGCCAGAGCAGCCAGAGATCATTGGCGCCCTGCAGGCACTGCCCGCGCTCTGTCAGCAGGTGTTGGGTCTCGATCGGCAGATCGAAGTGCTTTCTCAGGCATTTGCAGAGAAGCATCACGCGCTCTTCCTGGGTCGTGGGGCGCACTACCCCATTGCTTTAGAAGGCGCGCTGAAGCTCAAGGAGATTTCCTATATCCATGCGGAAGCCTATCCTGCCGGGGAGCTTAAGCACGGCCCGCTGGCGCTGGTGGATAGCGAGATGCCGGTAATTTCAGTAGCCCCGAATGATGACCTGTTGGAAAAGCTGAAATCCAACCTTCAAGAAGTGCGCGCCCGCGGCGGCCAGCTGTTTGTGTTTGCCGATCAAAAGGTAGGAATCAGCTCTCAAGATGATATCCGTGTGTTGGAACTTCCTGAAGTACACGAAGCACTGGCACCACTGCTCTACACTCTACCGTTGCAGCTGCTGAGCTATCACGTAGCGGTGCTCAAAGGCACCGATGTGGATCAACCGCGTAACCTTGCCAAGAGTGTGACCGTCGAATAAGTGCCGTGTCACAATTAATTGCAGTTGGATGAATAAAGCGCTTTACAAGATGCGGCAAATAGCCGCATCTTATGCGCCATCGCTGCGTTGCAGCACATAGTTAGTGTGCTTATTATCGTGGCGGTATTCTCTAACCCTGCCAGGATCACGCTGCTATGAAACCACCTAACGTCCTTGCAACTCGGCATCCCGCTTGCCGCGTTGCTTGGTTGTTGACCGCACTCTGCCTCTTCGCTTTTCCTTCTCTTGCTTTTGCTGCTGCTGGCCCCCTCGATCTCACCACCTCACTTGCCGGTATTGTCTCCGTGACCATTTTCATTCTGGCCTATGCCCTGGTCATGAGTGAAGAAATCATCCACATGCGTAAATCCAAACCGGTTCTGGTGGCTGCTGGCCTGATCTGGGCTATGGTCGCGTGGGTCTACGTACAAGCAGGTATGCCCCATGAGGCAGAGAGCGCCTTCAAAGAGACGCTGCTCGAGTATACCGAGCTGCTGCTGTTCCTCCTGGTGGCGATGACGTACATCAACGCCATGGAAGAGCGTCGTGTGTTCGATGCACTGCGTGCGTGGCTGGTGCGCAAGGGGTTTAGCTACCGGAGCCTATTCTGGATTACCGGCTGTTTGGCGTTCGGTATTTCGTCCATCGCCAACAACATGACGACTGCCATGCTGATGTGTGCGGTGGTGCTAAAGGTCGCCGAGGGGGATAACAAGTTTATCAGCCTCTGCTGTGTCAACGTGGTGGTGGCCTCCAACGCCGGTGGTGCGTTCAGCCCGTTTGGCGATATCACCACACTGATGGTGTGGCAAGCCGGTCAGGTGCCTTTCGAAGGCTTCTTTGCACTGTTGGTACCTGCCATCGTGAATTTCATGGTGCCTGCGGTGATCATGAACTTTTTCATCGTCAATCGTCAGCCCGCTGCGCTCACCGAGAACGTATGGTTGAAGCGGGGCGCCCGGCGCATCATCGTACTGTTCTTGATCACCGTGGCGATCTCTGTGCTGTGCCACTCGATTCTGTACCTGCCGCCCGCTATGGGCATGATGTTTGGTCTAGGCCTGCTGCAATTCTTTGGCTATTACCTGCGTCGCAGTTTGCCCCGTTCGCTGGAGCGCAAACGTGAGCGTTACTCCCGCCGCGGAGATTGGAAAAAGCTGGAGCAGCTAGGCAGCGTGGTGCCGTTCGATATCTTCAGCCGTATCGCCCGCTCCGAGTGGGACACGCTGCTGTTCTTCTACGGGGTGGTGATGTGTGTGGGTGGCCTGGGGTTCATGGGCTATCTCAGCCTGCTTTCGGAAACGCTTTACGGCGGCTGGGACCCGGTGTGGGCCAACGTCGTGCTGGGGCTGATCTCAGCGGTGGTGGATAACATTCCAGTGATGTTCGCCGTGCTCTCCATGGCGCCGGATATGTCGGAAGGCAACTGGCTGCTGATCACTCTGACAGCCGGTGTGGGGGGCAGCCTGCTCTCCATGGGATCGGCTGCCGGGGTAGCGCTGATGGGGCAAGCCCGTGGTATCTACACGTTTGCGGTGCATTTGCGCTGGGTGCCCGCTATTTTGTTAGGTTACGTAGCCAGTATCGTGGCACACCTGCTGATCAACGCCAGTCTTTTCTAAGGCGGTTGGCTATCCTGCCTAGCCGCTTGGGGCCAAATAGGCGCGGTAGAAAGTGATGGACCGTGGCGTTGTGTTGATGCGCGAAACGCGCCTGTATCAACTGTTTTAGCTGCGTTTGATCATGTCTGTTAAGCGCTTCTTGCCAGCGCAAAGACGTTAAGGGCAGTGAACGTAGATGAGCCATCGGGCAATCTCCATCGTATTTCCCGATACTCTCGTTGACATTACTTAACGAAAACTTAAACCTTGTAAAAAGGCATATTATCCTTTCGTAGGCTTATTAAGCCTTAAAGTGATTAAGCCTTAGGGTTACTAAATAAGGAGAGTCGTTGTGACATCCGACGCGCAGCGCCACCACGCTAGCCGCTATCAGGTGGTGCCCTGTCCCGCACATCGACGACGCGAAGCGCTGCTGCATTTAGCGGCTGTCCACACTCCTTCCCTGCAGGCTGGCTTGCAGCAGGCCTTAACGGCGTCGACTGAGTCTGATTGGCAGGGTTTGTGGGTGGCGATGGAAGGCGAATATATACGCGCGACTGCCTGGGTACAGCCGCTGGCAAACCAAACGGCGCAGCTATGGCTGCCCAGGCATAACGATGCCGCCGCCCAGGCTCTGTTGAGTGCCCTGCCGGGGTGGGTGAAGCAGCAGCCGATCATCCTTTGCCATGTGGTGCTCACTGAGCCGTGGGCAGCGTGGGAAGACACGTTAATTAAAAGCGGTATGCGTGCGATGGCCACCCTAGAGCATCGTGCGTGGCCATGCCGAGCAGCCCTAGCGCCTCAACAGCCGTTGAGATTACGCCCTTTCAAGGCGTTAACGCTGGCTGAACAGCAGGCGTTACTGGCGCGGGTAGGTGAAGATTCTCTGGATTGCCCAGCGCTGCGCCATGCGCTGCCGGTTAGCACGCTGCTAGCTGGGTTCCAATCTCAGGCGACTTCGGCTTATCCACAACACTGGTATTGGCTGGAATACCAAGAAGAGCCGGTAGGAGTATTGTTGCTCGCCACCCCCTCTTTGCAGTGGAGCCTGCAACTTATGGGGCTGGTTCCGGAATGGCGCGGGCAGGGGCTGGGGCACGTTATTATTGAGCATGCCCAAAGCTTGGCTGCCCAGGCCGGGGCGCAGTGCTTAACTCTCACGGTGGATGAACAGAATACGCCTGCTCAGCGGGTTTATGCCCAAGCGGGGTTCATACAACTGGGGCGCGAGCGCTTGTTAGGGTGGTATTAATCTGGCCGTTCAGTAGCGTCATCCTCCGCTTATCGGCGTTGTAGGTTGAATTGCCGCGCTTAGTAGCATTTTCTTACCCTTTATGTTCTCGGTATACTAACTCTATACGTATGTCTTGGCGTTTCGGTGGCTGCGGTAGCACCATAGAGCGTGGCACGGCCGCACCCAAGGGCAAGAACGGTGTCTCCAGGCGCTAGGTATCCAGCATAAGCAAGAAACGGACGCACTCGTTTTGAAGCGCAACGCGTTTATTACATAAAACTTAAGAGGTGGTGAGAGTGAAATCTAAGCTGATCATGAGCGGGCTGGCGGCCCTCGGCGTCATGGCAGGCACATCCGGTGCTTATGCCCAAGATGCAGCGCGTGACGCAATCGCTGAGCGCCTAGCGCCGGTAGGACAACTCTGCCTTCAAGGCCAAGACTGTGGTACGGCGGCAGCTCCGGCCGCGGCCAGCAGTGGCGGTGGTGGTGAAATTGACGGTGCCGGTATTTACAACAACGTCTGTATGGCGTGCCACGAAACGGGTGCCGCTGGAGCACCGGTGCGCGGTGACGAAGCGGCCTGGGCTGAGCGTACTGAGCAAGGTTTTGCCACGCTGCTAGACCACGCCATTAATGGTATTGGCGCAATGCCTGCCCGTGGCGGCAACCCCAACCTGTCAGACGAAGAGATGGAAGCGGTGACAGCGTATATGGTCGAGCCTGTCATGGAAGTTCCTGAGCTAGGTGGCGGTGATGAAGGCGCGGCTGCCGAAGCAACTGACGAGAGTAGTAGCGACGAGATGGCGACGGCAGATGCTGTGGCCAGCGAAGATGAAGCAGTCGCCAGTGAAGAAGACGCTTCCAGCGGTGGCAGCAGTTTAGACGGTGAAGCGCTTTACGCCAGTGTGGGCTGTGTGGCGTGTCACGCCGCTGGCGTGGCGGGTGCACCGAAGATTGGCGACGCTGAAGCTTGGGGCCCGCGTATTGAGCAGGGTACCGATGCACTCTACCAAAGCGTCTTCAACGGTAAAGGCGTGATGCCGCCGCGTGGTGGTAGCAGCGCTTCCGATGAAGAGATTATGGCCGTGGTTGATTACATGGTCTCGCAAGTACAGTAAGCGTGAGCAGCCCGCCCTCCTGGGGCGAGGCCAGGCGTTATAAAATATCCACAGGTGGGTGCTCCAAACCCTCTGTGGATATTTTTTTGCGCGATACATAGCGCTTGCCCAGCACGCTTATCCCAGCAGCGAGCGCAGCCCGGCAATCGCATCTTTACCGCGTGCCTGCTTTTTCTCCGGGTCCTCTTTATCAGCGCGGCCCTCCCACTCCAAATCATCCGCGGGCAGCTCATCCAAAAAGCGGCTGGGTTGGCAGTCCATCAGCTCGCCATAGGCCTTGCGCTGGCGCGCCAGGGTCAGCGTTAGCGTGCGTCGGGCGCGGGTAATGCCCACGTAGGCTAAACGCCGTTCTTCTTCCACGGTACCCATCTCGATGGCGTTACGGTGGGGCAGCAGATCCTCCTCCAGGCCCATCAAGTAAACGTGGGGGAACTCTAGCCCTTTCGAGGCGTGCATGGTGAGCAGCTGCACCCGGTCAGAGTCATCCTCTTCGGCCTGTTGCTCCAAAATATCCCGCAGCACTAAGCGTGAAATGGCCGCTTCTACGCCGTCGGTTTCTGTTGCGGTAGAGTCATCTGCGTCTTCCGGGTCGCGGTTCAGCGACTTCTCCAACTGATCAATCAATATCCATACGTTGGCCATGCGGCGCTCGGCAATGGTCGGGGCGCTGGCGTTCTGGTACAGCCACGCCTCGTAATCCATATCTCTCAGCATGTCGCGTATCGCGGCAATGGCATCGCCCTGGTCCATCCGTTTGCGCACGCCATCGATGAAGTGCGTAAAGCGCGACAGCCGCTCCACGGCGCGGGTGGGCAGCGTTTGTTCCAGGCCCAGCTCGTGGCAGGCGGAAAACAGCGAAATGGAGCGCTCGGTGGCGTAGTTGGCGAGCTTTTCCAGCGTACCGGGGCCAATTTCACGCCGGGGCACGTTGACGATGCGCAAAAAGGCGTTGTCATCGGCGGGGTTGATCAAAAGCCGCAGGTACGCCATGGCGTCCTTGATCTCGTTACGCGAGAAAAACGACGTGCCGCCGGAGAGCTTGTACGGAATCTGGTAGTGCTGCAGCTTCAGCTCCAGCAGCCGCGCCTGAAAGTTGCCTCGGTAAAGCACCGCAAAATCGCGCCACTCGGCTTTTTCCTTGATGCGCCGAGTGAGCATCTCGCTGGCCACTCGCTCGGCTTCGGCCTCCTCATGGCGGTTCACCACCACGCGAATCGGCGCGCCGTCGCCCATCTCCGACCACAGGGTTTTGTCGTAGACGTGGGGGTTATTGGCAATCAGCGTGTTGGCGGCGCGCAGTATCGTGCCGGTAGAGCGGTAATTCTGCTCCAGCTTGATGACCTTCAAGCGCGGGAAATCCTCCCCCAGGGTGACCAGGTTTTCCGGCCGAGCTCCCCGCCAGGCGTAAATCGACTGGTCGTCGTCGCCGACCACGGTAAAGGTGGCGCGTTCGGCCATCAGCAGCTTCACCAGCAGGTACTGGGAAACGTTGGTGTCCTGGTACTCATCCACCAGCATGTAGTGGATTTTGCGCCGCCAGCGGGCCAGCGCTTCCGGGTCACGCTGCAAGAGCACTACGGGCAGCAGAATCAGGTCGTCGAAATCCACCGCGTTGTAGGCTTTCAGGTGGCGAACGTAGGCTTCGTACACCCGTGCCGCGAAATGCTCGTCGTCATCGGCAGCAAACGAAAGCGCATCCCCGGGCAGCACCAGGTCGTTCTTCCACTGGGAAATCTTGGCCTGAACGGCGTTGATCTGCTCGGCATCGACCTGAGCGTCTTTATTCATCAAGTCCCGCAGCAGCGCCTTGGCGTCTTCCGGGTCGAACAGCGAAAACCCCGGCTTGTAGCCCAAGGTCTTTAGCTCGCCGCGAATGATGTTGAGCCCCAGGTTGTGAAACGTCGAAACCGTTAGCCCGTGGCCCTCTTTGCCCTTCAGCATCTGGCCCACCCGCTCTTTCATCTCCCGGGCGGCCTTGTTGGTAAAGGTCACCGCGGCGATCCGGCGGGCGCTCATGCCGCACTCTTGCACGAGGTAGGCAATCTTGGTGGTGATCACGCTGGTTTTGCCCGACCCCGCGCCCGCCAGTACCAGGCAGGGGCCATCGATATAGCGCACCGCTTCTTGCTGGCGTGGGTTGAGCCCTTTGATACGGCTAAGAATGCTCTTTGGCGGTTGGGGCGTCATGGCGAAGGGTGACCTCTACAAGTGTTTCGGGGCAATTTCTATTACAATCAGCAGCGCTGACGAAGGCGCAGCAGGCTAATACAGCAGGTAACTCATAGGCAGGTGGTGATGTTTGAAGTAGCGCTATTCGAGCCGCGCATGGCTCCCAATACGGGCAACATTATGCGCCTAGTGGCGAACAACGGCTGCCGTCTCCATTTGATCGAGCCGCTGGGCTTTGATCTCGAAGAGAAAAAGCTACGTCGCGCTGGGCTAGACTACCGCGACCTTGCCAACGTGACGCGCCATGCGGATTTTACGGCGTTTTACACCGCCATGCAGGGGCGTACTATCTGGGCGATTACCACCAAAGGCACCCGTGCCCACAGCGACGCGGCTTTTGCGCCGGGAGACGTGCTGCTGTTCGGCTCAGAAACCGCCGGGCTCTCCCCGGAGGTGCACGCTATGCTGCCGGCTGAGCAGAAACTGCGCATCCCCATGCAGCCCAATAACCGTAGTTTGAATCTTTCCAACGCGGTCGCCGTGGTGAGCTATGAAGCGTGGCGCCAGCAAGGCTATGCTGGCGCATTAGGCAGCGAGTAACAGGCAAGACTAGCCAGCGATGCCGTAGCGGTCGCGATAAGCGCGAACGGCCTCGGCGTAAGCCAGCATTTCGCCGCCCGCGTGCTCTTCTAGATACGTCAGCACTTGCTCTAAGGTAACGATACTGACCACTGGCATGCCGTACTGGGCCTGTACTTCCTGAATAGCGCTCTGTTCGCCCTGGCCGCGCTCTTGACGGTCAAGCGCAATAATAACGCCGCCTGCGCGAGCGCCGCTTTGCTCAATCAGGCCCATCACCTCACGGATTGCGGTGCCTGCGGTGATCACATCATCAATGATCAAAATATCGCCAGAAAGCGGGGCACCCACGATGTTGCCGCCCTCGCCGTGGGTTTTGGCTTCTTTACGATTGAACGCATAAGGCATATCCCGGTCGTGGTGGTCGGCTAGGGCCGCCGCGGTGACCGCCGCCAAGGGAATGCCCTTATAGGCGGGGCCAAACAGTACATCCGCCTGCAGGCCGCTATCGACAATCGCTTGAGCGTAAAAGCGGCCTAACTTGGCCAGCGCCCGACCGGTTTGAAACAGCCCAGCATTAAAAAAGTAGGGGCTAACGCGGCCAGATTTTAGCGTAAACTCGCCAAACTTAAGTACGCCCTGTTCAATGGCAAAAGCAATGAAATCGCGCTGGTAGGGTTGTAGAGTGGTGGCCACGGCATTCCTCACTAAGCGGTAGGTTTCAATCGGCACGAAAGCAACAATAAAAGTAGGGTAAATGGCAAGTTTTACTCGCTGCCTTTACCCAAACGTCTAAACGTCGGGTATCATACAGCAGCGACGCAAAAGGGACGATTTATGAAAATTGCCAGCATCAATGTCAATGGTATACGTGATGCCGTCGACCGTGGCTTCCTGGACTGGCTGGCTCAGCAGGATGCCGACGTGGTCTGCGTGCAGAACATCAAGGCGAAAAGTTTCGAACTGGGTGACCACATCCTCTATCCGGAAGGCTACGAAGGCTACTTCCTGGATGCTGAGGAGGATGGTTTCTCCGGTGTGGCACTCTATTGCCGCAAAATCCCCAAAGCCATCATGTACGGCCTGGGGTTCCCTCAGTGCGACCACGAAGGGCGCTTTCTGCAGGCGGATTACGACCGCTTCAGTATTGCCACCTTCCTGATGCCTGATGGCAGCGACCAAAAAGCCAAACAGGCGTTTATGGAGCAGTACCAGGAGTACCTGACGAAGATGTCGCGCAAACGCCGCGAATACATCATCTGCGGTACCTGGCACATTGCCCACAAAACCATCGATTTGGCCAACTGGTCGGACAACCAGCTCACCTCGGGTTTCCGCCCGGAAGAGCGTGCCTGGATGGATCAGGTGCTTGGCCCAACAGGCTTTATCGACACCTTCCGCGAAATTAATCGCGATGCAGGCGAGTACACCTGGTGGCCAAAACTTGACCAAGACGTGCCCCGTGATCGTCAAGAAGGCTGGCGGATCGACTACCAACTGGTCGGCCCCAACTTCCGTCGTCACGTGGTGGACGCGTGGATTGATTACGATGCGACCTTCTCAGAGTTCGCACCGCTGATCGTTGAGTATGATCTAACGCTTTAAGCGTTAGCTACTTCCCGCGTCGCACCGCCAACAGGCCAGCTTACCGCTGGCCTGTTGGGTTTCAGGGCCCGAGTCATGCTGGGCTCCTTTAACCGCGAATCCCCAGCGCTTCACGCTGCTTCTCACGCAATTCATCACCGGCTTTCTCGGCCAAATCCAGCATCGCGTTCAGCTCTTTACGGTTAAACGCGCCCGCTTCCGCCGTGCCCTGTACTTCAATCAGCTCGCCGCTTTCGGTCATCACCACGTTCAGGTCGGTGTCGGCTTTGCTATCTTCGGGGTAATCCAGGTCCAGCACCGGCACGCCTTTGTAGATGCCGACTGAGATCGCGCTGACCAGCTGCTTGAAGGGGTCGCCTTTGATCTTCTTTTCTCGCTGTAGGTAGCGGAGCGCATCCACCAGCGCCACGCAGCCGCCGGTAATGGCTGCCGTGCGCGTGCCGCCATCGGCCTGAATCACATCGCAATCCACGGTGATGGTGAACTCGCCCAGCTTCTTCAAATTCACCGCCGCACGCAGGCTGCGGCCAATCAGGCGCTGAATCTCCAGCGTGCGGCCACCCTGTTTGCCACGGGTCGCTTCGCGGCCGCTGCGGGTATGAGTCGCGCGGGGCAGCATGCCGTATTCGGCAGTAATCCAGCCCTGATTTTTACCGCGCAGCCAGCGCGGCACGCCCGCTTCCACGCTCGCGTTACACAGCACCTTGGTATCGCCAAACTCCACCAGCACGGAGCCTTCCGCATGGCGGGTGTAATCACGGGTCAAGCGAATCTCACGGAGCTGGTCGGCCTCGCGACCGCTGGGGCGAACAACATCAGGACGCATAGCACCTCACATCATCTTAAAAGTGGAAAAGCCCTCTATTGTACACGTCTGAGCGTGCGCGGATGGGCCTATCGGTTAGACTGTTCGGAATCACATTGATGTAAAGGATGCATCGACTTATGGCCGCTTCCCGCCGCGTACACAGCATGACCGCCTTCGCCCGCACCGAGCAGGCCGCCCCGTTTGGCACCCTGCAGGTCGAGATTCGCTCAGTGAACCAGCGCTACCTAGAGCCGCACTTTCGCCTTCATGAAAGCCTGCGAGATTTAGAACCTGTGCTGCGCGAAGCGCTACGCACGCGCCTGGCCCGAGGTAAGGTTGAGTGCAGCGTACGCTTCGAGAGCGCCGACACCGCCCAAGCACCGGCCGTGAACGCCCAGCGCCTAAAAGAGATTGCCGACGCCCTGGCCGCCATTCAGCAGCAGGTGCCCAGCGCCGTGCCGCCCACTACGCTGGCGCTGCTCAACCAGCCCGGCGTGATGGAAACCCAGCACCTCGACCAAGACGCCATCAAAGCCGCCGCCAACGCGCTCTTTAACCAAGCGCTGGATGAACTGATCGACGCCCGTGCCCGGGAAGGCGAAAAACTGGCCGAGATGATCACCACTCGCCTGGACGCCGTCAGCGAGCAAGTAGCCACCGTACGCAGCCTGCTGCCGCAGATTCTGGAACGCCAACGCGCCCAGCTGCTAGAGCGCTTAGAAGTCGCCAAAACCGAACTCGATCCCCAACGCCTGGAAGCCGAGCTGGTACTGGTCGCCCAAAAAGCCGATGTGGATGAAGAACTCGACCGCCTGACCGCGCACATTGAAGAAGTGCGCCACCAGCTCGCCCAAAAAGGCCCCAAAGGCCGCCGCCTGGATTTCCTGATGCAGGAGCTTAACCGGGAAGCCAATACGCTCTCGTCAAAATCGGTGGTAGCAGAGACGACCCGCTGCGCGGTGGAGCTGAAGGTGTTGATCGAGCAGATGCGGGAGCAGATTCAAAACATAGAGTGATGTTCTTGGGTGTTTATCGTTGTTCTTTAGTTCTTTAAAAATCAAATGGTTATGTAATTTTTACAGTCACCGCGTTCATGTAAGTTCTGCCAAGTTTGGGTAGTGATGGGTAGTAGATTGGGGAGTATTTTCTCGCTATATTGTATCAGCGAGATTGTACTCCCCAATTTTTTTAAGGCAGGAAAGTGGGCAAGCTACACGACAAGACCGTCAAGAAACTGATCAAAGAGAATCCATCCGTGCGACATGCCGACGGCAATGGCCTCTACCTCATGACCCCGAAGCGCGGCGATGCCTACTGGATGCTGCGCTATACCACCCCAGCTACCAAGCTCCGGCGCGAATACACCATCGGCAAGGTGGACGACTGGTCATTGGCCGACGCCCGTGATGAGGCGGCGAAGCTGAGGTTGGCGATCAAGCGTGAGGGTGCTGACCCGGTTCAGGAGCGGCAGAAGGTCAACCAAAACCCCTTCAAAACGCTAAATGACCTGTACGCGGACTACTACGAGCTTCGCAAACGAGAAATCGCGTCCCACCATAAAGAGAAGAGCCTGTACGAGCGTGAGGTCGCCTGGCGCATCGGAAAGGTGGAACTTGAAAAGATCCGACCAGTGGATATCAGTGAAATCCTGCGGGACGTGGCCACTGGCTATGACGACAATAAGCCCCGCCCAACCCTATCAAATGATTTGATGCGCCTGCTGAGAAACCTGTTTGATCATGGCATCAAATTGGACGTCACCAGGTTCAATCCAGCCTCGCCATTCCGCCCCCGGGACGCCGGCGGGGAGGAGAAGGCCGCCAACTACCCAATGACGGAACCCGAGGTTATCGAGTTCTTCAACAAGCTCCGGGTGATTCCGGCGCAGTTCAGCCGTGAAAACTACCTGGCCTGTGCTTTGTTGATTGCGACCTGTACGAGAAAAATGGAGCTTCTGGCAGCGCCTTGGTCGGAATTCGATCTGGAGAGCCGTATCTGGTACCTGCCCGAGGAAAGGACCAAAAAGAGAAGGGCCATCGATATCCCGTTGGCGGAACCCGCCGTGGAATGGTTGAATGAACTGAAAGTACGCTCCTGTGGGAGTGATTGGGTGTTTCCAGCTCGCAGGATCAGTAAAAAGGCACGGACTCCGCATGTGTGTGAAAACACGCTGAACCATGCGCTCAAGAAGCTCTTTGAGAAAAAACTCTTCTCATTCGACAAGCGCCGCGTCCACGATCTGCGTGGCACGGCCCGGACGAAGCTAGGCAAGCTCGGTTTTGATGATAATCTGGCTCAGCGCTGCCTGAATCAGCTACCCGGCAACCGGACGGACCGGGTCTATAACAAGCATGCGTACTTTGAAGAACGAAGAGAGGCCCACGAGGCGCTCTGCGAATGGCTAGCGCCCATCGTGAGAGGGGAGGTCAGTTCTGGAGAGTAAAAGGGGCCAGATCAAGCCCCTTGCTGCTCGATCCAGGCCAACAGATCCGATAGCCGCCACGCCACCGAGTTGCAGCCCAGCTTGAGCCGTGCCGGAGCCGCTCGCTTTCGTTCCAAGGTCCACCACTGAGTCCGGCTGACACCTGTAATCGCTCGACGGTCTGACTCCCGGACCAGCCGCTCACACTGTCCAGAACGAGCCAGCAGCTTAGTGCGCAGCTCCTCCGAAGGCGGACTGAAAGTTTTGTCACTCATTCTCCGTTACCTCCGAATTTTCACTGGGAAGAGTGGGAAACTGGGATAGCCCATCAAGATCTGATAAGGAATTCAGATAGCTCCTGATGCGATCCGGCCATAAGGCGAAAAACCTTTCAAATCTGCCATTTACTTTGACTCTCAGGGTGCCCCGGCTCCTTTCATTAGTTTCCAACAGGTCTTTCTGGATCAGGAATTCGATTTCACGCATATACCGAGTAGGAAGCCCGAAAAACTGCAAGAAGTTGGCTTTCCTAACAAGTAGCTGCTTTTCACCATCCACCATTCTCTTGAATCCCTCGTAGGGTGGCTCCGCTCTGCCCTTCTCGATTGGGGCGAAGCTATGTCTCCGCGACCTCATATATTCATTGAGCTTCAACAGGATCCGGTACTCTTCCTTGTTGAATATGTGTCCTCTCGACTTTATCCAGGCGTCGGCCACTTGATGCACTGCTTGTTCAGATTCTTCCTCGGTCCAGGGCAGCAAATAGTTTCTACAGGCCAATCCAAGGGCCGTAGAGATTAACGCGAACCGCCGCATCACTCGGACAACTTGCGATGCCATCAAGGGTGTGGTCCATTGATCGGTTAGCCTCTTTACCTCCCCCTTTGCGTATATCGAGAGCTCATCCCCCCGCTCTGTTAAACATTCTATCCATGCGCGAAACAGTGTGCCGTAATAGTGCCGTGTCGCACTTTTCAGGGCGTCAACCAGCTCCTGAGCGCTGCAGAATTCGTGGAGCTCGTCAAATGCTCCGTAACGACCGAAAACCGGTATTTCGACGAGACGTGTCTCTTGCCCTGCTTTCACCTCCTTTCCCAGCCTTTGAAAAACCTCAGACAGCCAAATTTCGCCTGTACTGAGCACGAGAGTGCGCCAACAGGCTTGTCCAGCGAGCTCGCCCGTGATGGTCGCCCTCAATTTACTTGTGCCATTTACAATCTGATAGATCGCTGTATCCACGTCCTCAGGCCGTGCCAGGCCGATTTCGTCAAGGGCGAGTAGTATGTCGTTGTGTTCCGCTGAAGCAGCAGATAGGCCATTTGAAGTGGAGGCCCAACTCCGCACAAAGCTTGGAGAGCTATAGATGCTGGCTGCTATTTGAAGAAGCGTCGACTTGCCACCGCTGGAGTTACCAACGATGTGCTTGGCACCATTCTCGATTTCTGCGTGTTTGAGTAGGGGGGCAGCCAAGGCAACTCCAACACTGAAAATCGCAAGAGGGTTACCCCGGCATAGCCTTCCGACGTTGGCTTGCCACTCTTCAAGTGTCCCACTTTCCTGAAGAACGGGCGAGGCCGCTAGCTGCCCAACGAAGTGATGTTTTTCATCTGCCTCCCCGATTGTCCAGCCGCTGGTCGCAAATATCGACCCATGCCACCCAGCTCTATCAACTGTTGTTGCAGGCTGTGCCTTCGCCATTTCCTCCAGGAGGTATCGTTGCAACCTAGACCAACTTGTATTCGTTGGTTCCAGAGGGTATCCGGTATCCACCAACAACTCTCTCACCTGACGTGAGTTTTCCCCATTAAGAATTCGGGCATAGACAACTTCTTGAAGCATGACGCCATCCATATTCTTCCACTGGAGTAGCGCACCATGACCGCGCCTCTTGTCTACAAGTCGGGTTCTGGCAATAACCTCAATCCACCCGCCAACTCTCTGCCATTCTTCAGAGCTATAGCAGTAAAGCCCGGAGTCTCTCAGTTGAAATTTCATTCGTCCCTCCGTCACAACCGGTCCAGCCAGTCACGAACATCCTGAATCCGGAACCTGACGGCTCTTCCTTGCGGGCTTGGCTTTATGGGGGCAGGGAAACGACCTGCTTTCACGTACCTTCGAAGCGTGGATTGCGAAAGCTGGGTGACGGCACAAACCTCTTCATAGGTGAGCAAACGTTCATTCGTTTCGTTGAAATACTGTCGTTGCATAATCCACTCCTGGTTCGTTGTTTAACGGACAGGAGTGATTATGAATAGTCCTGAATTCACACTAGAACCGCGGAATTGGCCATTTTGGGCGCAAAGAGAAAAATTTATAACCAGCTGAATTTAAATATTATTTTTTGTTATTTGGGCGATTTCCATGTGAATCCCATCGGTTTACGGGCAAAATCTGGCGAAAATGTAAGCAATCGCTGTTGCCCGCCACCATCACGGCATCATTTTGTGACTCGGTAATGCTCATTGACTTTCACATGTGAAAGTCAATGCTTGACGTGATCAAAACAGCCTCTTAAAGAGCCTTTTCGAGGCCCTGTTATTTTACGGGGCATGCCCGTATCACACAGGGGCTCCAAAAGGTCTCTTCCAAGCCCTTTGTGAGTGCCCCGAGGAGGTACCGGGAATTGTTGTAGCGACGACAGTCAGTCCGGTTACATCAAGCCGTTGCATACCTGAGTCTTCCCAGCAAATGGGGCGGTAGGTCCCAAATAAATAACGGCGATCCACGCTTTTAGCCCATGCCACTTATGCCTTTGGGGATGGGAGCACAGCGCAGAAGTCCCAAATCAGATAGTTATGTGGAAAGGAACTGGAAAGTCCCTTGGCATTTTGTGACTTTTTCATCCCAAGTTCGCCGTTGCGCCCAAAAAGGGCAAAAGCACGGGCCACCGTAATGATCAAATCCGGTTAGCATCATTCGTGCATTCAGAGCGAGAGGAGTAAGTGAATGACGCGAATGAACAAGCAGCAGGTAGTCGACCACTGGTGTCATGCAAGTCGACTAGAAGGGGTTGATCACACACGGGGCACCCAGGCAGCGACTGAGCAATCTAAAGCATTTTTGCAAACGCTTATGGACTTGATTGACATTGAACAGGCCAGATATCGATACTTAGCCCAACGTATCTGTGATGTATATTGGGAGCACAATATTGCTCACCGAACCGATCAGACGGAGGGTTACCCTGGCCATCATGGATGCCGTGTCAGGCTGAGGGGAAGAAAACTGGAACTGTCCTGGTATTACAATTCATTCGTGCCAAAAGAAGGCGGAACCGGACACGCCGTTTACAGCGAACATATTTCTAAAGAGGGTCAGTACCGGTATTTCAAGTCTGCATTCGCGCGTGCGCAAGACTGGGAAAATCCAGTTATTGCAGATATAGAAGATGGTTTCGAACTGATCCGCAGGCTTAATGCTAATCTGACGCAACTCAGGAGAACGCTGAAATCGAGTGTCTGCTTACTGGCCGAGCTGGAAGCCTATCTGGAGGAAATACTGGCCCCTCTCGCCAGGGCAGCCAAAACTGAGGGCACCGGGAAAAAGTAGGGACAGAAAGATACGAAGGCCGCAACCAAGCTTGAGTTACGGCCTTTACGTGTACGAGAAGCCCAATCAGTCCTCTTCGAACTCTGAAGAACTGAACCTCAGCACATTGCAGTTTTCCTTAATGGTTCGCTGCAATGACTCGTCGAAACCGTCCTTCTTTTTGGCCTCGATTTCGACCGAGATTGTCACCTCAACACCCAGTTGCGCTGTGAACTGCTGAACCACTTCATCCATGATGGTGGCAAAGTCCATTTTAGCCTTTACTGGATCCAGTGATGCGGTTCCATAAAAGTGTGTTTTTACCACTCCGGAACCACTGTTTCCGGCACCACCGGTATCGTCGATAACCCCGGGTGGAGTATTGACCGGAGAGCCGCCACCGCCTTGTGTGCCGCCGATTCCTCCAGTAACGCCCGTAGGGCTGCCCATGTCTACTCCGGGCTGAGGTTGGGGTTGCTGTGCCTGACGCTGCTTCTCAGCATAGGCGGCTGCCGCCTCACGTTCTATCAGCAGCGATGAATCGTCCAGTGGAGCAATGGATCCTCGCCCGAAGCTGAAGCCCAGGTAGCGGTCTCCTTCCTTTCCGGAGGCGTACGCAAAATAATCCTCAGTTTCTACACCCTGGCTGATGGCGTTGCGAAACACTTGGTCGTTGACCAACCGGGGCAGGTAGAGATAGTGACAACTGTCTTGCCAGACTTTCAGCGCACTGACTTCTGTCACACCACCCTTCAGGTACCAGTCATTGAGCACTTTGCGCAGGTGAATCGGCGACCATTCGTAGACCAGCCATTCTTCTTCACGCAGTTTATCCTCAATGTTCTGAATGAGATTCGGAGCTGTCGGCGGAATAGACACCACTTCCCAGTTCAACTCGGGGCGCCCCTTCACAAAATCCTCAACGGGTGCCAGAAGCCATTTCCAGGTTTCCCGGATGAGCTGGGTAAGCGATTGTTCTGCTCCGTCACGATTACGCTTGGCCTGGTTCAGATGCGACAGATCCTGATTGAGCGTGCCGCTTTCGATATCTGCCACGATTGAACGCCAGGCCAGGAAAATTCTGCCTTGCTCCTTCAAGCGGCTGACGACATCAAAATCCGGTGCCAGGAAGATCAGACGATTTTGTTTCTGGCGCGGTTGCTCGCCACGGTTGCGCAGAATCTTTTCTGCCTCGCCAAAGGCCTGGTTAGTCTCAGTGCGACTGTAACCAGCCTGAGTGGGCAGTACCACCAGACGAGGACCAGAACCGTAATCATCGGGCACATCCACGGACGGCGTGAACACATGAATGCCACCGAAGTGGTGATTTTTACCAAACGACCGATTCACGCGCTCTTTCAGCATGGGAGTCAGGTCATCGCGCTCACTGATATTCTGTTTGCGGCTTTCCATTTCCCGTCGCAGGTTGGGCTTGGTATCCAGCCAATAGCGATCCTGTTCGGCGTACAGATAGTGCAAACGATCCCGAAGCCGTTTGAGTACATCTTCAAACACACCGATAGTTTGTCCCGGTTGCACAGTGCCCAATAAAATTCGCTCGGCCTGAATGCCGCGTATCATCTGTTCCTGGCTGGAAGGGGCGCTGCCTAGAAAGATACTACGTGCAGTACGCCGGGCAGCCTGGACTCCGCCGAACAAAGTGTGGTGGCCATCAATGTCGGCGGGGATAGAGCGAGGGCCATCCACTTCTTTTTCAATAACCGGCTCCCACCCTTGGGGCAGATAGTGAATGCTCTTGTTGCGCACATTGGTGTCTTCCAGCGGCAACGAACCGGGCATGATAAGCGCGTCCCGATTGTCGGAGTTCCAAAGGCGATGAATCACAATGGCCATGTACTGAAGTACACCACGGGTTCGCTGGAATTTGTCCAGAGTGGACCAGTCTTCGTAAAGTCTATCGAATACCTCAGGGTGAATCGGGTAGGAAGAGCACAGTCGCTCAAAGTATTCGTTGGATTGGGTTTCCACCGGGAACTTATCCGCGTGCTTCCGGTAGAAGTCCGAAAATTGTCGGCTGATGCCTTCCACCTCAGCACGTTCTCCGGAGCTTTCGAACAGGCGGCGGCGCACAATTTCGAAAGCTTCACGGGAGCCCACGGGCTTCCACACAGACTCTACACGGGCAAAATATGTCTCCAGCGATTCCAGAGCGCGCTGGCCCATGGTGCCGCCCACCTCCAGCTCAGATTCTGGCAATGAGGCAAGAAGAATCGCATTAGGTACGGCCTTTAGCGCTTCCGTTAGCCCCTGAATAAAACTGATGTTACTGTCAAAAGTACCCGCTTTATATTGCTTGCCCAACTCCAGTTGCCGGGTAAACGCCACCAGCTCATCAATCAGGATTACGCAGGGCGCGGCGCGGCTTAACAGTTCTTTCAGCACTTCCTTGCCCGGCGATGTACCGTCCGCATCACTGTCGGCGACCAGGGAAAAGCCTTCTTCGCCAAGCAACTGCCAGGCCAGCTCGCCCCATAGGGTATTGACGGTTATAGAGCCGTAGGTCCGAGCCTGACTGGGCGACAGGCGAATACCATCAATCACCGCCATACGCGCTCGGGGTAACTCGCTGATACCCGCTTCATCCAGCACTGGGGGAATGCCCATCAGTTTGTCGGTGCTGACTTCACGGCTGGCCAGGTGGAATACGGCCAGCATGGTATGTGTTTTACCGCCACCGAATGCCGTTTGAAGCTGAATGACTGGATCACCACCATGACCTGCCAGACGCTGGGCCACGGAGATCAGCAAAAGGCGCATCCCCTCAGTTATATAGGTTCGTGAGAAAAACTTCTCGGCGTTCTGATACTCATCAGGCGCGGTTCCGCCGGCCACCTGAGATATGTCAGCGGCAAATTCGGATTGCTTGAAAGAGCCTTCCAGAACGTCTTTATGTGGGCGGGCGATCTCTCGCCATGGTTTCAAACTCATAGTATTATCCTGTGACCTGCCAGTGCATATCAGGCTTCAAACATGTCTGGTCGACGATGACCGGATGCGGGTCGACCGCCTTCAAAACCTGCTTTAGTTTCATAATCAGCTTTGAAGGGTCAACTGCTTGAGGGAATAGTTTGCTGGGCTTCCTCGGTTGCTCAAGATGCAATACGACCCTCAACCGGTTTTTCTTGAGAGCCTTTCGGGCACAAGCCCGCTCGCTTTGGTTATTTGCATTGGACTTTGCTGCGGCAAGTCCTGCAAGTGTGTCCCTGACTTTTAGCGCGACTTCATCGGCCAGATCGATGGCTTTGGTTCGCCGGTTGGCTCTGTAGTCTTTCACCTCAATTAACCAGGTCTTATCGTTGTCAATACAAATAAAGTCGATTGCCTTGGTGCCGCCGAAAGCACTGTTGAACTGGTTTCGATAGAATGCCCAACTGTCGTATTGGGCTGCCTCAAGTGGGTCTGGAAAGGTAAATGTTAAACGGCCCTCGTGGAACTGTCTCATGTCAGGGGTTTACCTCCATAAAGCGGTCAGACTGGGACAGCTCTTCATCTAGGAGAACAAGTGTATTCAGATCATCTACTCGATCACCTTGCTCCACTTCAACGCCGTTCGGTTCGGGCCTCAGAGCGAAGAAGCGATGCTTGATCTTTTTGAATTCACTGCTCTGAGAAAGTACCTCCAGCTCCCTGAGTAGGAACAGAGAGTGAGTTGCGATAAAGACCTGAATACCTTGCTGGCAGAGGTGATAGATCACACGTGCAACGAGCTTAATCAACTTGGGGTTCAGGTTCGTTTCGGGTTCATCCCAGAACAAATAGCCCTTATCTAATAGTGAACCCGTACTGATCAGGCGGGCGATCATTGCAAGCTTACGCAGACCCTCTGCCACCAGAGGCATCTCCATATTCCCTTTACCCGGCAGCTGAAGATAAAAACGGCCATTCTTATCGAGCACCACCTTGCCGCCCATCGCTTCTTCCAGTGGTTTCAGCAATTCGGCGGCCTGTTTTTCTCTGGGTCCTCGCAAGGCGAGCGCCCCCAGTAACAAGCATGTATCCCGGTAGGTTTCTTCAAACTCCAGATAATGATTTTCGTAAACGGATATGAAGTTTGGAAAGATTGTCAGCAGCTCTCGGGTAGGCAAAAAAACGGGTGCTTTTTCATGCCACTTTTTGGGCAGCTTATCGACCTGAACCTCTGATTTGCTCGACGTTGCGAAGCTCAACGCGCAGTTCAAGTTGGCGTCGTTGAACTGAAAAGATAATTCACATCGCTTCCGCCCCTGAATCCGACTGGCAAGACGCCCGAGTGACTCTGGCCGCATGACATGGACCAATTTATCGGCAATGGACTTTTGCAGCGCCACTTTGGTCGGTTCACCGGCGGTGGGCTTTTTCCCCTCCTCCGCACTATTGGCGATGACCGAGTAGGCCGCCTTGAGCAAATGGGACTTACCGCAGCCATTTTCACCAATCACCACGTTTAAACCAGAGGCGAATCTCAGCTCGGTATCAGTAAATACGGTAAAACCGTTTAAAGTAAGTTTGTTCAGCATAAGTGCCTCTTAAAAGTTCAGTCCGTGTTGTTCACCTTTGTGCCCCAAATCGTGGGAAGCGGCGACAATAGCGTGCCAGGAGCCGATCAGTTCATTGTAGGCGCGGGCTTCTTCGGCCCATTTCTTGCGCTCGCACAGGGTATACAGGTGGTAGGTCAGTTGGCGGATGGCTTCACCTTTTTCCGGCATTTTGGCCAGCAATTCACCGGCAGCGGATTCGCCTTGGTTGTTCAGACGACGGATCATTTGGTGGCAGGCTTCCCACACGGGCGTTCGAGCGTCCCTGGTGGGGTCCCAGTCGGATTCGTACTCGGACCATTTCAGCAGACGTACTTTGCCGCTCCCGGATTCGGCTACACCAGCGGCTTTGACGCCATCCACGCTGGTGCCCTTAGCACGGGCTAGGGTATCGGCTTCGCCGAACTGGCCATGGCTCCAACCGTACTGCTCAAACCAACTGGAGCAGAACTGGGTATCGGCATCGAAGCTGCCGGAATCTGGACTCAGATACTCGGTTATGGCGCGGTTGATCAGTACCAGGGCATCGTGAACGCTCATACGGGTGCCGTCCTGGTTTAGCACCGCTTCGTATTTGGAATAGATGGCCATTCCTGGGCCTATAGCGGCCTGAGCCAAATCCACCGGCGCAATGGGGGTTTGACCGGTCTGCCCGCCGATCATCGTTTCCAGGGCCTCGGGCATTTCTTCCCGCAGTTGACGTTGGAAGTCACGGCGGGAAATGGATTCGGCGTTGGTTTCGCGTTTGCGGCAGATCAGGATAATTGAGGATGCAAGCGCATTGGTGCCCGACCCAATCATGCGATTGGCCAGTTCGGTACGCATTGGCCAAGTGCCGTCGATAGAAAAGCCCGCCTGAATCACGGCCTCAAGAAATGTCACCCAGCCTGTGCTAGTGGTACTGCCGTCTTTCGTTTCAGATTGCTTGAATGCATAGTAAATCGAAACCGGGAATGCAGGATGGCCTAGCACTGCTAGGTTATGGATAGCGCGAGTCATGCCATCCATAAAAAAAGATTCAGCAACTTCTTTTCCACCATGGCGATATGGGGTAGCGACTAACTCTTCGGCTTTCGGAACAGCCATAGTTGCAAATAGAGACGGGTATATATTTCTTAGGGCGCGCCGCATCCAAACGTAAAAAAAATCGGATAGATCAGCATAGCCAATGTTGTCATAGTAAGGGGGGTCGGTAGATATCACCTTATTTTGAGAAACCGTTTGAGTTGCTGCGTCATTCTGGGTTATTGATCCACTTCTCAGGCACGGGAATTTATCCATTACCTTTGCAACTAGTATTGTGCTGCTGACAAAATTTCCCGACGCGTCGCCGAGAGGATTAGACTCTGAAAAGTCCCAAGTCATCGGAATCGCTTGGCGACTAAAAGTATTAATGATCCCGCTTTGCGTGGGAGTAGGGTCCCAGCGGGTTATTGTTGATCCTCGGTCTACCACTTTATCCAAGGCGAAAGTGAGGAATACAGCGAGAGCATCCCCATACGCTATAGCTCCTGCGCCGCCTTGAGCCAGGCCTTGGCCATCCGCCGGCAGGCCGGCGGCTTTGGCGTCGGCAATGGCTTTTACTCGGGCTTCCTGCACCAGATCGGAAAAGGTGGTTAAGGCCACCAGTTGGCGAGGAGTAAAAAGGTCACCAAAGGTATTGAGTCCGTAGTTTGGTGTTTTGAAGTCTCGTGGATTCACCGGCAATTTGTGCTCCGGTTTCCACTCGGGCTGCGCCGTCCGAGCAATCTTTATCATTTCTTCGGTCGGTGAGAGGTAAATTCTGCCTCGAGTCCCCTCAGCCACAATAGCCATCAGCCGTTCGCCCATTCGCCCCGCTTTACCTTCTGCCCTGACATACTTAAATGGCATAGCTGTCTGCGACATGATGCAAGTCGCGCCGGTGCGCTTTACCGTACCTTCAATTGCTCCGGCGGGTTGCTGCCCCATCCTGACTTCAAAGCTATAGTTGTCACCCTCTATAACCGGCTCTACCCAAGCCTCCCTGTCCTTTTTGGAGGACAGCACAAACGAGCGCACCAAGGGGACATCTACATCACTGAACGCGGGATTCGGGCTTCTCACCGTTCTGGCCCACAGCCAAGCGATCACAGTTAGTTCTTCGCCTTCATAGGCTTTCAGGTCGGGCCGCTCCGCGGCCATATCCGAAGTGATCTTGATTTTTGGGTACAAATGGCCAATGCGCTTGAAAGCCTTTTCGCGCATCCAGTGGCCATAGCGGCGCACGTCTTCAGCCAGGCCCTTGGCACCGGCCCAGTCTTCCATCATGTTCTGCTGCTTTTCGCCGTCCGGCAGCGGGCCAACTGGCGCCTGGCCTGCGAATTTGGGCGGGATTTCGATCATGGCTTTGTTGATCATCACCGCGACCGGGTTCAGGTCGCTGGCGTAACTTTCCAGCCCCAGGCGCTGGGCTTCCAGCGGAATGGCACCGCCCCCGGCAAAGGGGTCGTGAAAGGCGGGCAGCTTTTTGGGGTTGAACAGTTCGGCAGCCTGCGGATGGTTGCGGTTGAGTTGGCAGGTTTCCCGCCAGCTTTCCCAGATGGCTTCGCGGGCGCGGTTCAGCACTTCTTCGTTGTTGGTGTTTTCCCATTTCACCAGGTCGCGGATGATCTGAAACAGCTTTTCGCGCCTGAGCTCCGCCTCTTTCTTATTAACCCCATAGCCCAGCTCACGCTGGTAGCCGGGGTCATTGACCAATTGCGCAAACAGTACTGCCCGCGCAGCCGCCAAAGGACGCCGTGCCCACCACAGATGCAGAGTGCTGGGGTGGCCGTGGCGAATGGACTTTTCTCGCGCAGCGGCGGCGTTAATGTCATCCAGTGGCAACGCCACTTCGATAAGTTTTTTGGGTGATTTGATTTGCTGCATGGTCAACCTTGAAATCCAGTGTCAGTCAGGTACCGCTCAGCAGCCGTACCAAGGCAAAAACGAATAGTGGTAAAGAACGCAGGCCAGTGTTGTCGCAAGTAGCGATTGGCTAACTGGTACAAGCTCTGCTGAGGATTGACACCCTGTTCACGCAATCTTTTTTTGTTTCGTTCTATATCCCACACCATTCGGAGGCGAGCCTCACAAAGGCGGTCACAGTTTAAGTTCAGCATGTCGATGGTCTGTTGGACGAGTGAACGAGTGCAGGCGTGATGATTGCCCTCAAACTCGATGTCTGCGCATTGCTCGTCATCCGGCAGTAGCCGTCCGGTGCTTCTCTCTAGAAAAAAGAGACTCGGGAAGGCCGGCATCTCCTTTGGGTTTATAATCCAACCCTCGCATTGTTCGTGAAGGCGGCCGGACTGAATCATTTTGTCTTTGAATGCATCGCAGCTCAGATTTTCTTCAAGTGGCTCTAGCGTGTACGGTGATGTCTGATGACGTTGCGACCCGCCCATGCAGACAGCCAGCATATTTTCCCAGTCCAGCGCCCAGTTATGCGTGGCAGAGATGTCAGACTTGGGGTGGAAGTGCTCGACGCGGCATTTGAGCGGTTCGTTGTCATGAATGCCGACTTCGCAAAACGCACATAAGCCACCTTGCCCATCGTTGAGCGTGCGTCGAATAATTTCATAAGCTACTCGGCCCTCCCCATCACTACGCATTTGTTCCCACGAGTTCGAGGGGTATTTTCTCCGGAATTCAGTCAGCTCTTGCGGCTCGCCGGGAATTTTTACACGCTTCACTCGCCCAGCTCCCATTTACGATTTTCTATTTGAAGATCTGCTTCAAGCAGCGCAGGCTCCTGGCCTTGATATCGTTCATCCAGCAATTTCCTCAGCTCTAGTGCGCGAGGGCTATTCCATTGGTCTCGATCGACCAAAGACAGGTATTCCTTTAACTCCTTTGTAGCCTGGACTGCTGGAGGGCGGATTTCCTCTAGCCCAAGAACTTGCTTAAGCAGACGTTCTGGCTCAGCGCCTTCAGTGCCTGGTGGAGCGGCATAGACCTTATTGTTGCGGAGAATGCGAATGTGTTCAGATGCTACAGTGGTGAGCACTTGAGGGCTGTGTGTAGTCACGACAAACTGAATCGCTGGGAAAGCATCTTTCAGTTGCCCCAGCACTACTTGTTGCCATCGTGGGTGCAGGTGCATATCCACTTCATCAATCATGACGACTCCGGCGGTCTGTCTCGCTGCATTCACACCGAACTGGGGGTTAAGCTTGATACAGCGGAAGGCAATATCACCAACCATGGCGAGCATACTGCGAATACCATCGCTGAGTTGCTCTACGTCGAGAATACCCTGCTCGTCGTGGTGCAGAATCAGGGACTTCTCCCGGGTAACGCTGTATTCCAGCGTGTGCCAACCTGTGACAGGCTTCAAGAACGCGTCAATCGCCTGTTGTATAACCTGAATGCGATCCTGGGCATCCTGGAGGTCATCCGGTTGACCTTTGTGTTCTAGCTGTTTGATTTGCTGCTCACGATAACTTTCGAACGCCCATGTAAACCACTCTTTGAAATGCTTATAGGATGAAGCCGGGTCCAGACAGTTCAGGTAAGCGAAAGTGCGGACGTAGAAGTCATCCTCTTTGGTATCGTCCTTTCCTTTTGCCGTTTCGGTGAGTTTTTTCTGTTGCCAAAGCCGGCCCGTTCCGTAATAGCCAAACACAGGCAGTTCAACCTGTGAGGCTTGCTTTTCATCTCGGCTTTTGGCCTGCAATGTAGTAGCCCACTCTTTAAGCTGTTTGGCTGCGCCTTTGTCCTTTGTCTGTGTTGACTTGGCCTCTTTGTCACGATATCGCACCCAGGTAGTCGATTTGTCATTACCATAATCGCCAGCAATTGCTACTTCCGCCGGTAGTTGCCGAGCCATATCGCCGTGAGTCATCTTAATCAAACGAACATCGCCGATAGCAATGCCGTTACCGGAATCGGCCTTGGCATTTTTAGCGATATCAAAGCAACTAACAAACGGCCACAACCCAATACGGATTGCATCAAGCACCGCTGACTTACCCTGCCCATTCTCTGCAACCAAAACGGTAAGGTCCTCGTCGAGATCAAGTTCGACCTCGGAGAAACAGCGGAAATTTTTTAAACGCAGTTTATCGATTCTCATGCGTCTAACTCCTTTGGCTCTGCCTTCGATAGCAGATATTTGAGTTCATAATTAACCGAAGGCACGCCAAAATCCGGTTCGGTTGTAAATGGGTTCTTCACGTAAAACGGGCCATCGTGGCTGTCGCCGTCAACAATAACGATGGCGAGCCAGAACTTGTCGGCCTGATTGAGGGCGTACAGGATCTCGTTGCGGCTGACGGTGATGGTTTCCTGGCCTTTGGCGCGGCCTTTGACCTCGATATGCCGGTCAGGCAGCAATGAACCGTCCGGCTCCGCCGGGAGCCTGGCCGTAATATCCCAGCCGCATTTTTCAGCGGAGACATCCTTGACTGTATGCCCCAAAGCCATTTCATGATCCGTGACGGCCTTCATGGCCACCTGCTCGATGCGAGCGCGGGCCTGTGCATCGACTGTAAAGGTGGTTTCGCCCTTACGCATGGCTAGCAAACCCTGTGGGATAACCAAAGCACCACCAATCACGACCGGGGTGCTGGAGACCACGCTTTTCATGGCTTCCAGTTCCCGTTTGCGCTGGTTCAGGCGCTCGGTTAGCTCATCCACCCGGCGGCGGGCCATCTCTGGCTGCATGCGGGGCTGTTTGCCTGCGGTGACATCGTCGGTGAGTTTGATGTACCGGTCAGACCAGTAGCTGATTTCCTTCACCAGTCGCTCGTTTACGGCAGCCAGAACCTTGTCGGCTTGCGCCTCCCGACGGCTTTTAACTTCCTGATAGTGCTCCGGCACCAGATGCTGGGAGGCATGATTCAGGGCCAGGCCTTCGAGGTTGCCAGTGACCCAGGGGGCGTTCAGGATGTCTTGAACCAGCTTGTGGTCGTAGTCGTCGATGGGCTGTAAGTCGAGATGAGGCGCCCAGCCGGCATGGGTAGTATTGCCATGCTGATCAATCGCCACAAACTGCAGTCGGCGGGAGGCAACAGTGGACTTACCGCTGTCTTTGTCGCCGCCGTCGCTCATGCTCTCGCGAATGGTGTGATCCACCATAAACAGAATTTTTGGCTCAGTGCTCTCGTCGTTCGGATCTACAAGCACGGCACCCTGCTTGAGTTTGCTGCGGTGCGCCTGAAGAATCAGGTCCGTTGCAGCGTGCATCAGCGGATGACTTGGGTGGATTAAATCGGCCATGGGCTTGCCCGGCACCCGGACAAGCTGCTTTTCAAAACAGATTCGTTCGTACTTTTTCAGTACCGGAGTACGGCTCTCGCCAATAATACGGTCCCGCTCACGTATAGCTGCCGGTACATGGCGTACCTCGTAGCGACCTGCTTCTCTGGGGCGCATTTCTCCGCTCAGTGTCTGAAACGCCTCAGTGAAGAAAGCGCGGATGAAGTAGGGCTGGAGCTTGCGGGCTTCGGCCTTCTCCATCTCCTCTTTCACAGCGTAAAGGTCTTCCAGTGACATATGCTGCTCGACGAGGGCATTGCGGCGTAGGATTTCCTTCAGATGATCAGTATCCAGTGCCCCGTCAATCACCTGGTTGAGCTTGTCTTTCACCTCGGGCGACTCGCCATAGCGAATTGCCTCGATGAGCAGATCTTTCAGGGATTTGTTTTCGAAGGCTTCACCAAGAATATCGAAGACCTTGCCGCCCAGCGCCTGTTTTTCGATTTCCAGCTTGTCGAACAGCTTCTGAAATACATCGCCTTCCCGGGTTTCATTGGCGACCAGATTCCACAGATGGCAGACTTCGGTTTGTCCAATTCGATGAATGCGGCCAAAGCGCTGTTCCAGCCGGTTGGGGTTCCAGGGCAGGTCGTAATTGACCATAAGGCTGGCGTTTTGCAGGTTCACGCCTTCACCGGCAGCATCGGTCGCCACCAGTACCAGCACGTCTGGGTTGTTGCGGAACTCTTCCTGCGCTTTGCGCCTGGCGTCGCGGTTGGTACCGCCATGAATGGTTATGACGGCGCCGGGGTCACCCAGTAGCCCACTGATGCGTTGGACAAGGTAATTCAGTGTGTCCTTGTGCTCGGTAAAAATAATGAGTTTACGTCGGCTACCACCGGCGGTATACATCTCGGGCTGGTCTTGCAGCAGATGGGAAAGCTCTTCCCATTTTTTGTCGTTGCTCGACTGCACCACAGTCATTGCCTGGTATTCCAGGTCTTTCAGGATGACGATTTCGGCTTCCAGTTCCGGAATGGTTTCGGCGGCAGTGGCTTGATCAACCACCTGATCGACCACCATTTCGTACTCTTCAGCGCTCAGCTCTTCATCCATCTCATCGATGTTGTCAGGCACATCAATTTGTTTGGTGACCTGATATTCGCCCAGGGTTTCCGCCACGCCATTCCGGCCAGCCTTTTTAAGCCCTTCGCCCCGTGCAACCAGCTTCATTTCGTCCAAACGGGCTTCCAGGCGCTTACGGCGGCGTTTCAGCGACTGGTAAATGGCTTCGGGGCTAGAAGCCAGGCGGCGCTGGAGCTGAGTGAGGGCAAAGCCAACAGTGCCTTTACGCTTACCGTCAAGATTGTCCGCACGGTTCATTTCGTTGCGGACGTAGTTGGTCACTTCGGCATAAAGCTCGGCTTCGGCATCGGACAACTCATAGTTGGCGGTATAGGCCCGGCGTTCTGGGAAGAGAGGAGTACCATCGAACTTCAGCAGCTCTTCCTTGACCATACGACGCATCATGTCGGAGACATCGACCTTATGTGCGCCTTCTCGGAATTTGCCGTAGAAGCGGTCACCATCCAGCAGAGAGAGCCAGATCTGGAAGTCTTCTTCCTTGCCGTTGTGGGGCGTTGCGGTCATCAGTAGAAAGTGCCGGGTTATGGAGCCCAGCATTTCACCGAGTTGGAACCGCTTGGTTTTGTTGACCTTGTTGCCAAAGTAATTGGCTGAGAGCTTGTGTGCTTCGTCGACAATGATCAGGTCCCACTCGGTGTTCTTGAGCTTTTCCTGGAAATCTTCATTGCGGGAGAGCTGGTCCAGACGGCAGATAAGCTGGTTGGCTTCATCAAAGAAGTTGCCCGAGGCACATTGTTCCTGTTTTTCACGGCTGAAAATCTCGAACTGGACGCCAAATTTCTCCAGCAATTCATCCTGCCACTGTTCGGTGAGTCCGCCAGGAGAGACGATGAGGATCCGTTTGGCATCCGCACGCATGAGCAGCTCACGAATCAGCAAGCCAGCCATGATGGTTTTACCCGCCCCGGGGTCGTCTGCCAGTACGAAGCGCAGGGGCTGACGGGGCAGCATGGCCTCATACACTGCTGAAATCTGGTGCGGCAATGGCTCGACGTTGGATGTATGCACAGCCATCATGGGGTCGAACAACGCGGCTTGGGTGATACGGTAGGCTTCAAGGCCGAGCTTGAAGTCAGCCCCCGGAGCATCAAAGGCCCAAGGTCGGCCCGCTTCCGCTAGTTCCAGGCGTGCTTCGTCGGAACGGAAAAGCATCTGTTCGTTCAGGCGGCCCTGACTGTCCTTGTAGTAGATGGTGAGCGCATGCTCACCGACCGGTTCAGTTTGTACGACCCGGACAATTTCGCTGCCTTGGATGCCGCGAATTTGGGCGTCTTTTTTGATGTCTTCCAGTTTGATCATTCAACGTCTCCCCATTCCATGGTGGATATCACAGCCTGGTCCTTGGTGTGGACTTGGTCTGTCGATGGAGATTTAAAGCCAGGCGCAATGACCAGATTCTCGACGCCGTAGAGCGTTTGGTGATTACGCAGCCACAGATGGTACTCGGCACCCTTCAGGCCATGGTCTTCAGAACAGTCGATATTCCACCGCCGCAATACATAGCCAGCGACCGCTGCCCGCACCTGCACTTTCAGCATGCCCTGGTACATCCCGTATTCATACTCGATGGTTTCCGCATGCTTTAGTTGCGGGTGGGGTACCAGGTGCATTTCGACGATGCGGTTCCACTGGATATCCGCTTCTTTGGTTTCATGGCTGGGTAGCACTTTCCCAGCAATGAGCCTAGGTTTGGCGATGCGATTGATCACGAAGTCAGTAAAGCGCTCCCGCTTGCGATCATAAGCCCGCACATGCCAACGCAGACCGTTATCGACCAGGGCGAAGGGGACAATTTCCCGGCTTGTCTGTCCGCTGGAAAGGGAGCGGTACTGAACGTGCACCGCTTTTTTCTGATAAATGGCCCGACTGATGATCGAGAGAACATCCAACTGGGGCAGGTTTAGCTGTGTAGGAGTCTCGGCGGTAATCAGAGCGCGGTGGACGCCGACATAGTCGTCGCCAAGCCCATGACAGAGCGCAGCCAGAACCTGGCCTTGGGAGTAGTCAAATAGAGGGGTGAACTGTCCGGAGGCATTATAAATCTTGGCCTTGGTGTCGTACTCGAGATTGCCCGGGGCGAGTTCCTTGTAGAGTGACAGGTCGCGCGTGGCGGCAGCGGCCTTGACGCCAAAGCGGTTTACAAGGTCAGCGCGAGACACGGTGCCTAGAAACCGGAGCCGGAAGTCTATGTGAAACAGGCGCTCTTTCTGCGCCTGACTGACGTTGTCCAGATGGTTGCTGGTCATTTGGTTACCTGACGGAAATTTAGAGCTAAATTAGCACGATAGTAGAAATTGTGCCATATCAAATCTAATTTGAGCACGTATTGTGATCAAAATGAGGTTGACTGGGTCGTAGGCCATTGCTTTAATGTGATTCATTGGCTTTAGCTCTGGCAACAGTCAGAGGGATGGCTTGCCGGCTATTGACTTGACGGGAGTGGCTTATGATGACTGCGATTATGCGATTTTTCCCTGTGGACAACGGCGACATGACGCTGCTCCAGTTGGAGTCAGGCAGATTCTTGCTCGTCGACATCAACATCAGGTCGGACGCAGACGACCCAGATGGTGAAAAGCCAGATGTAGCTGCTCAGCTTCGAAAGCTGTTACCCCGAGATAGCCAAGATCGACTTTATGTGGATGCCTTTCTGCTCAGTCACCCCGACCAAGACCACTGCCGGGGCTTAGGTAGTCACTTCCATCTTGGCCCGGCGGATGAATGGTCGAAGAAGGATGACAAAATATTGATCCGGGAAATGTGGTCTTCTCCAATCGTTTTCCGTCGTGCAAGCCGAAATCACACGCTCTGTGAAGACGCGAGGCTGTGGAACAGTGAGGCCAGACGGCGCGTAAAGCGTTTTCGCGATGGAGGGGCTGGAAAAGACGGGGAGCGGATTTTAATCCTCGGTGAGGACGAGAACGGTAAAACTGATGATTTGACCGACATACTCGTCAAGGTAGATGAAACCTTCAGCTTTATGAATGGCTCATTAGATGACAGCTTTTCAGCGACATTGCTTGCGCCGCTTCCGATCAATGACGATGAAGAGGAGCTTTCGAAGAATAAATCTAGCGTTATTCTTCAATTTTCGATCGCCGGGGGCGGAGTACCGGGTAAGTGCCTCTATTTAACGGGAGGCGATGCCGAAGTGGCCATTTGGGAAAGATTGTGGCAACAGCATAAGAAAGACCCTGACGTGCTCTCGTATGACGTATTACTGACGCCGCACCACTGTTCATGGCGCAGCTTGTCATACGACAGCTGGAGCGACAAAGGAGAAGATGCCCAGGTTTGTCAGGATGCGCAAAGCGCTCTGTCTCAGGCCAAGCCTGGTGCGATCCTGATTGCGAGCAGTAAGCCGGTGCTGAATGACTCAAATGATCCGCCCTGTTTTCGCGCAAAGCGAGAGTACGAAAATATTGCAGATGAATGCGATGGAAGCTTTGAGTGTGTGGGGGACCTTTCGCCAAAGGCGTTGGAAATTGAAATTGGAAGCAATGGTCCTAAGCCTAGAGCCAAACTACTGACTTCGGCTGCCATCGTGAGTTCGGGTCTGGTTGGGAGTCAGCCGGTTGGCCATGGGTAATTCAGGAGATTCTCGCCATTCACAGAAGCGGGAAGTTGATCGAACGATTGCGATCATTAAAGCCCACCCTCAGGTGAACCAGGTTAGTGAGCCTTACACCCAGGATGACGTTTTTCATCTTGATGTGATACTTGAGGTTCCTATGCCCAATGCTTGGAGGGCTATAGGTGAGAGCCCGTCTGGGGTGAGGCGATTTGAAGAGATTCATCTCAAGTTCCCCCGGCTATATCCATTGGACCCACCGGAGTTATCCCTGCGAGCTGACTTCAGCCGAAATCATGCACATATTCAGCCATGGCTTACCTCCGATGAACGACCAGTGCCGTGTATTCAAGACGGACAGCTTACGGAGTTCATGCAACAACATGGTATTGCCGGTATTTTAAATCAAACTGTGTTATGGCTTGAGCATGCCGCTGAAGGGCGTTTGATTGATCCTGAGCAAGGCTGGGAGCCCCAGCGAAGGGATGATACTCAAGATTTCTTGGTTGCTGACAGCTCTAGCCTACGAGCGACAGTCAGCCGCAATGGCGGGTTCCGATTCACCCGTATGGGTTACTTTCGGCGTCATGGGCATTGGCTATTCGGCCAAGTTTTTAATGACCAGGTTCCTGTGAATGAGAAGTCCATACGTGATGCGGTTACATGGACTACCCATAACGGGGAGTTCCAACACGGAGACAGCTTGGCATTGATTGTATGGCCAGGCAAGCAACCCTCTGGTGACCCTATTGTTTGCGATGTTTATGTACCGGATAACGTAAGAAATCTCAGTGATCTGAAGGAAAAAGCACGAGAGTTCGGATGTGTTCGGGAGCTTACCGATGGGCTAAACAGGCTTGCAAAGTGCGTCAGAAAATACCGCTCTAGGGAAGCCTGTCCAATAGGAGTTGTGCTGTGTGCTCGTCGTCCATGCAATATCATTGGGACCACCAGTAACATAGAAATATGCTGCTATACATTGGACTTCTACGCCAATGAGGCATTTCCTAATGGTGATGACACGCCGGTAAGACCCTGTGCTCATCGTGACCACATCACGCGAGAGCTATTATCTACACTATCCGGTCTTCCCGCTGAAGACACCCCTCCTATATGGACATTGATCGGTGCGGGTAGTCTCGGATCGAAAATAGCTCTGCATTTAGGCAGAGCCGGCCGGGGGCCAAGTACGATCATAGACTCGGCCATGATGGCACCGCACAATGCGGCTCGCCACGCGATAATACCCGCTGAGCCTGACAAGCAAATTATGTTAATGGACATGAAGGCGCGATTACTAAAAGAAGCCTTAGGCGGACTTTCACAGAACGTGACGGCAATCACCGACGATATAGTTGATGTATTCCACTCGCGCGCTCTATCAAAACACGCATGGCATAACGACACCTGGGCAATCGTCAATACGACAGCGTCGCTGCGCGCCCGCGCTGCACTCTGCACACAGGCGTTTCGTCACAGAGTAATTGAAGCCCTGCTATACGCAAATGGTAGCCTTGGTGTCATAGCAACCGAGGGTGCTAATCGTAACCCCGACGTCGGAGATATTTTCACGGAACTGTATGCTCTGGCCTCTGGCGACGACAAAATAAGGCAGCAGCTTTATCCCGAGGGTGGTGATATCGAACTTCAGCGTATTGTTGTGGGTGAAGGGTGTGGCTCAGCGACAATGCAAGTCTCGGACGGGCGGATTTCGATGTATGCGGCGGGAATGTCTGAGTATTTGCTATCCCGTCAACAAGATGGATTGCCTACAGAAGGTGAACTCCTGATTGGTCGGCTCTCTGGTACCGGAATCGGTATTAGTTGGGAGCATGTTCCTGTTGCCCCCGTGTGCATCGTCAGAACGGAAAACGAAACTGGTTGGACAATTCGTTTGAGCGCCCGCGCGCACGAAAAAATAGAACGGGAGGTTGCTCATTGGACCAGTGTCGAGACAGGTGGAGTGCTCCTCGGCCGACAAGATGAAGTAACACGGAGCTTTTACGTCATAGATGTACTGGCAGCCCCCGAGGACAGTCAGCGCTCACGACATAAGTTTGAGCTCGGTGTGAAAGACCTCAGGCGCACTCTTGATAACTACGTCAGAACTACAAATGCAACTTTGTATTGTCTCGGCACCTGGCACAGCCACTTGGCTCCAAGCGGACCGTCAGCGCTCGACAACCAGTCAGCACAGGCTATGGGGCTCGCCCGTCTTGCTCCCTCAATCTTGTTGATACACACACCAGATGGCTATCGTGCAGTCCTCGCTGAAAGGACAAACAGTGAGGGGGAAGCATGAATCTTGCTGAGCTGGTCACAGACCCCTATAACCGGCGCGCACGACTGCAGCCCGCACTATTGGCGCTTCTTCCAGTTGGTATCGTCGCTTTGATTTTTTTTCCCGGGCTTGAGTCAAAAGCTGCAACACTTGTTGGTGTCGCTGCGTATTTTGGAGGTGCGACCTGGCTGACCCAAATCGGTCGAGCCCGAGGAAAGCGTCTGGAAACCAAGTTATTCCAATCGTGGGGAGGCATGCCATCTATTTCTATGCTGCGCCACCGCGATAAGCGCCTCAACAAGTTGACGAAGGAGCGATATCACAACTTTCTATCCACACATATTCAGAACATCGATCTGCCCAGCTCCGAAGAGGAGTTGAATGATCCCGAAACAGCAGACGAAGTCTACGCATCAGCAAATGATTGGCTTTTGCAAGCGACGCGAGACCGAGAGTCGGCTAAACTCATTTTCGAAGAAAACATGAATTACGGTTTCCGAAGGAATTTCTGGGCCTTACGGCCTATGGCACTGTTGGTGGATTTGGTGCTAGCTGCAGTCGTCATTGTGCTGACTGTACCTTTGCAAAGCTTCCCGTTTTCCATCATAGAGTTAAATACCGCTACGCTCGTTGCCTTAGCTGTCATTGTCGTACACATTCTGGTTGTATTGGGAGCGACGAAGAAATGGGTGCTCGCCGCCGCAGAAGCCTATGCCAGGCAACTGCTTTCCGCATGCGATGTTCTCAACGACAAAAGTATTAAAGGTTAAAGTCCAGAAGTCAGCAACGACCTTCTGCTGCCTGATACTATGAGATAAGACGGGGTGAGCTTCTAACAGGCCAGCTCAATAAAGCTATCAGTCTCCCGATTCCCACTCCCACCAGGACTGAAACAGCTGGTCACCACCCGGCACATAGGTGTGAATCTCCCGGCCATTCCAATCCAGCGCCAGAACCTGCAACGCAGCCTGTTGCAGTTCGGTATCCAAGGCCCTCAGTCGGTTCAGCTCGAATGGCCAGCGGCTGGCGTTATATAGGCCAAGCAGGAATCGCCGGATATGTCGTGCCTGGCCACCACCGCTGTGAGCAGCGTCGATCAATATTGTGAGAGCCGGAAGCCCCGCGTCCTCCCGCTGCTGCCTCCGCTTTTCTTCCTGTTCCAGCAAAAATAGAAAGCTTTCGGGAAGCATGGCTGTTTTGTCCGTCACGTGCATAACCTCATATCGACTTCACGATTATGCTGCCATGGACGACGCAGTAGGCACGGCTCTCAAACTGCCCGTTTTGGGCAAGAACACCGGTTTGCCCCGAATTTATTTCAGATCGCCATTGTGTCGGGGTGATCTTTTTCGGAACTTTCGCTCCAGGAACACTTCCAGCCGATCGGCGTTGCGGTAGGCCATAACGCAGATAAAAAGTACGACCGCGACAAAGCTCAGGAATGCAATCAGGGTGGCATATAGATTCAGCATATTCAGGTCTCCAATAGTTGATTGCCCTGTCAGGGCACTTTGTTGGTTTCAGGCCGCAGCATCGGCCTGTCTTTGTTCTTTGGCGACAGACGCGATCAAGTGCCGCGAGCAGCTCAGCATCTCCTGGATCTCGCTGTAGCTGTGGCCGCTCCTGAGAAGGCTGGCGATGTGCTGCCTGCGCTTCAGGTCTGGCTGCCGACCCTGGTACTTACCCTCCGTTTTGGCTTTGTGGATGCCCTGGAACTGCCGGCGCCGGCGGTCTTCGTAATCTTTACGGGCGACGGCAGCCAGCATGTCGAGCATCATGGCGTTGACCGCTCGGAGAATGGAATCGGTGAAACCGGTGTCGCCCTTCTTTTCCAGAGCGAGCCAACTGGTCGGTAATTCCGGGGAGACGATGGCCAACCGCTTGGCGGCCAGCTTTTGCTTCAGGGAGTCCCAGTCACTCTGTTTGAGGCGAGCCAGCCGGTCGATCTGTTCGACCAGCACAATGTCACCCTCACCGGAATCTGTGATCAGCTTCATCAGCTCGGGTCGGTGCAAAGTAGCGCCGGACACGTTCTCCACGTAGAAAGCGGCAATACGCTGACCGTGGTTGGCTGCGAACTGTACCAGTGACTCCCGGGCTCGCTCCGCATTCTGTTCCTGCGTGGATGCCCGAAGGTAGGCTCGAATAAACATCGTCGGTTCCTCAGTCTGTTATAAGTGGTTCTCTCTGGCCGGTCTGGTTTAGGTGGTTCTGGTGGCCGTTACCGGGTTCGAACCCCTGGTTCTCCTGATCTGTACCCATAAGGAACCACCTCAAGAGTCGAGAAACTCCCCGAACGGATCGTCCGCTCGATAAATCTGGTTGATTCTGTCGTCATCGATGAAACCCTCTGTACCGCCATTGCTCCCATTGCCGGAAGTTGCCTTGTTGCTCGCGCCGGTTGCGGCCTCACCAGTGCCTCGACTGAACGACGCCATCTTTTCCTCGAATTCAGGAAACGTCATTTCCCCATCGGGTCCCTTGGCGAAAAACGTCTTGTATGCACCGACTATGGCCAGTGCGAAGCGAATGAACAGTACGACCACCCACAGCACGAACAATAGATACCATGCGTAAAGGGCTGCCTCGGTACCCCTAAAGACGATCTCCACAACGCCGATTCCGGCGAGCCCCACTGCTACGATCTTTGCCACTCTCACCATGGCTTCAGTCCCCGATAGTTCTTTACATTGAAGCTACCAGAACCTGAGAAAATGCAATTTTTGCCCGGCGTCAGGCCGCTGCGGCTTGCCCGGCCAGCCACGGCAGTTTCACCTTGCTGTAGGCATCATTCGTCATCGCCCTCAAATCTTCCACGTCTAGGCGTGGAACCAGAAACGCCGTGCCTTGGTATCGAGCTCGCGGGTAGTCGGATGGCTGGAATACGCCATGAGGGAGGTCGTCCTCATCGCCCAGCCACTGTCTGAGCCGGAGATCGATACACCAACCCTGTTCGAGCTCTACCCAGCAATGGGGAGCGGTGGTCATTCGGCTCAGTCGGTCCTCCGCGTATCCGATCCGGCATTGATGGAAGATGCCTCGCTCGCTCAGGGCATTGCTGATCACAAAAGTCATGTAGACGCTATCGACTCTCAGGTCCTCCAGCGGCAGCAGTGCCAACTCAAGTTCATCGTGCCAGTCACTCATGGTCGGGCTCCCTGAACATCAGCTGCTGGCCCTGTTCATACAACACCGGATAGGGGAGCGGCTCGCCGTCCTGGATCACGGTGTTCGGTGGAAAGTACATCACTATCCAGGGAGGCATGCCGGCGCTGACAGCGCCATAGAATTCATCTACAGGAAAGGTGAGTTCATGGCCGGACTGCCGAAATACCAGTCGGGAGTATTTCTCGGGGTGGTTGGCAGCGATGTTGTAACTGTCAGCTTCACCGCCGATGACATAGCTTGGTGTCTTCCAGTGATTCGGTTGTTGGATGTTGTAGGCGATGATGCAGTTGCTATCGGCACAGCCATATCGCTCTGCTGTTACCGACCACAGCATGAGCGGGTGCCCGTCAATTTCTGGCGTCTTCACGTCTGTGAGTTTCGTTGCCGTAATTGCCATCGACTCGCCGGCCTGGGTGATGGCCTCATCTACGACTGCAACATAGTGGTCATAGGCGTCATCCTCGTTCGCCGCCAGTGATTCCGGCATCCAGCCCATCAGGCTGGGTCGCGCCGAAGGGTTGTCCGGCGTCATCATGATGTCAGTGGCGTTGAAGAGCAGCGTCTGGGTGCCGGTAAGATGACGAAGCGGCGCATCTAATGAGGTAGCCAGACTGGCCAGGTCGAGGGCGCTTACCAACAAACCCTTTCGGTACGAGCGCGTCCCGTCTGGTGAATTCCGCAGGTCCTGATCGTAGACGCCGCCGGCACGGGCCAGATTCAGTGCGCGGGATGATTCGTCGTCATAGTGTCGAGGCATGGCAGCGCAACCCGCGAGCGCGGCTGTAGTTACAGCAAAACAAATAGTCTTCAACTTGGTCATTTTGAACTCCTGCGTTTTCTAAAATACTCGCACGAAGTTTCAAATATGCAAGAAGAAAATCAAGAAATATCTAATAAAATCAAAGGCTTGTTCTGTCAGTGCAAACTTCGATGTATCCGCAGTGGTGCATCGGGAGTGCCGCTCTTGCTAGACTTGCCAGAAGGTTTTTTTCGGTTTAGACAAGGTGTTGGTAAATCGGAAAAGGATCAGAAATTCCCAGTTTCCCACTTATCCCAGTTTATAATCATGGGTAGTAACCGATTGGGCCGCTCAGAGATAAAGTTTCTACCCATGGGTAGTAAAATGGGTAGTGTGGGGCGAAGATCGATGCAAAAATTAAGGCAATCATCTGTTTTTAAAGGATTTTAATTTTTTATTCTTCGAGCAGATTCAGAATATTGAGTGAGAGGTGGCAGCCGAGCGGGTCGAGCGCGTGGCGATGATTCCGGGGGGCAGGCTAGGATTCGATATCCACGCTTGGCAAAGTGATCGTTAACACCTGATGGTGTCTGACGCGTTTACGGATTTTCGTAAAGAGCCCCGCTCACAGCCCCAACAACTCCTCAACCGGCAAGTGGCTGGTCGCCTTCATTTCCCTCAGCGAGAGGTTGGAGCGGATGCTCGACACGCCGGGCAGTTTGCGCAGCACCGTTTCGACGAAGTGGCTGTAGTCGTCCAGGTCTTTGGCGACTACCTGTAGCAGGAAGTCGGCTTCGCCGGTGGTGTTGTGGCAGCTCAGTACGCGGGAGCTGGCCTGGATGATGCGCTCGAACTCTGCCGTGGCGGCTTCGCTGTGCTGGGTGCAGGTGATTTGCACGAAGGCCAGCACGCTGGCGCCGACTTTACGGCGGTTGAGGATGGCCTGGTAGCCTTCGATCACCCCCAGCTCTTCCAGGCGTTTGTGGCGTCGCCAGCAGGTGGCTTCGCTCAGGTGCAGCTGCTCGGCCAGCCGTGCGTTGGCCACCCTCCCGTCTGCCTGCAGCAAGGTGGCTAATCGGGCATTCTTTTTATCAAGCTCGCTCATTTTGAAAGGCTCTTTCGGTTTATTCATGTTGTTGAAAAGAGTGCTTCAAAAAGGCGCAGGATGTCCATCAGAGTGAAACGTAATTTCGGGCGTGGCTCGCTATAGTGCGTATACATCCAACGCACCGCCGACCGTTCAGGAGTGAGCCATGAAAGCCGTGGTATTCGAACAGTTTTCTACCCCGCCCAGCATCCAGCAGGTGCCCGATCCAGCGCCAGCGCCTCACGGGGTCGTGGTGAAGGTGATGGCCAATGGCGTATGCCGCAGTGATTGGCACGGCTGGATGGGCCACGACCCGGATATCCAGCTTCCCCATGTGCCGGGCCATGAGCTCTCCGGTGTGGTGGAAGCGGTGGGCAAGGACGTGACGAAGTGGCGTATTGGCGACCGGGTGACCGTGCCGTTCGTGGGCGGCTGCGGCATCTGCCCGGAGTGCCACACCGGCAATCATCAGGTGTGCGATGCTCAATTCCAGCCGGGGTTTACTCACTGGGGCTCGTTTGCCGAGTATGTGGGCATTCACTACGCCGATGTGAACCTGGTCGCACTGCCGGATACCTTGACGTTCGATACCGCCGCCAGCCTGGGCTGTCGGTTCGTGACCTCTTTTCGTGCGGTGGTAGACCAGGGCCGCGTGTCGGCGGGCCAGTGGGTGGCGGTGTACGGCTGCAGCGGCGTTGGGCTGTCGGCTATCATGATTGCCAGTGCAGCCGGCGCCAACGTGGTGGCGGTGGATATTTCCGAGCAGGCGCTGGCTTTGGCGCGCCAGCTGGGGGCGGTGGCCACGGTGAATGCCAACCAGGTGGCCGACGTGGTGGAGGCGGTGGTGGAGATCACCCAAGGCGGCGCACATGTCTCGCTGGATGCGCTGGGTCACCCCACCACCTGCTTCAACTCTATTAGCAATTTGCGAAAGCGCGGTAAGCATGTTCAGGTCGGGCTAATGCTGGCGGACCACAGCACGCCCGCTGTACCGATGAGCAAGGTGATTGCCAACGAGCTGGAAATTCTGGGCAGCCATGGCATGCAGACCCATCGCTACGGTGCCATGCTGGCGATGATAAAGTCAGGCAAGCTGGCACCTGAAAAGCTGATTGGCCGCCGAATCACGCTAGAGGAGTCGGTGCAGGCGTTGATCAACATGGATAAGTTTGAAGGTGTGGGGGTCACCGTGGTGACGGAGTTTTGATAAAAGAGGGCTGCTGGTGACGCATCAGGTGAATATCACGGCGCTGACTGGCGGCGGTGTCAGTTCCGGGGAAATGGTAGTCGTGCGCCCCCAGGAGGATGGATTTGCGGTGGTGGGGCGGCTTAGCATTCCCAGCCGCTGAGGTTTTGTGCATTTCCTTCAATGAACCAAGGCAAATTATTCGCTCCTCATCGCGTCGCGGAGGTTTTACGCTGGGCGTATCGATAAGGAGGACGTTATGTCATCAGCCCATACCCCATCCGTTCGCCGCGTGGTCGCTCAGCATGCGGCTCGTCGGGACGATATCGGTGACCTGGTCACCCGCCGGCCGCTGCCGGGGCCGGGGCTGGATCAGCTCGATCCGTTTCTGTTTTTGAACCACCACGGCCCGCAGGTGTACCCACCCAACAACCAGGGGCTGCCCTTTGGGCCGCACCCGCACCGGGGATTCGAGACGGTCACCTTCATTCTGGAGGGCTCGCTGGCCCATGCCGACAGCGCCAAGCACCAGAGCGTAATTCACGCAGGCGGCGTGCAGTGGATGACCGCTGGCAGCGGCATCGTGCATGCAGAAATCTCGCCCCCTGAGTTCCTGCGCGAAGGCGGGCCGCTGGAAATCCTCCAGCTGTGGGTCAATCTGCCGTCGCGGCTGAAGATGAGTGAGCCGCGCTACGTGGGCTTGCAGCAGGAAGGCATTCCCGAAGTTCCCCTGGCGGGCGGCGGCACGCTCAACCTGATTGCTGGGGAGTGGCAAGGGCAGTCAGGCCCGATCGAGTCGCTGACCGGCGTGTTCATGTCCACACTCGCGCTGCCTGCGGGTGCCCATGAGCAGCTTCCCGTGGCCCCTGGGCGGCAGGTGTTTCTGTACGTGGTGAGTGGTGAGGTGATGGTGGGCGGCGAGCCTGCCAAAGCGCACCATTTGATCGAACTCGACCGTGACGGCGAAAGCCTTGCCATCGAGGCAGCCAGCGATGCGCGCCTGCTGTTTGGCCATGGCGATGTCATCGATGAGCCGGTCTACTCCCACGGCCCCTTTGTGATGACCACCCGCGATGAGATCGTCCAGGCGGTGGAGGATTACCAGAACGGTAAATTTGGCGGGCTTACCCTTTAAAGACCCGCTAATGCTCTAAACGCCCGCGCTACACCGGCTCGCCGCGATAGTAGTGCCATAAAAACAGCGACCCCACGCTGCGCCAGGGGGCCCAGGGTTCCACCAACTGGCGGGCCTGCTTCGGCGTGGGTTTGTCCTCCATGCCCTTCAGGCGGCCCAGCGCCACTCTTAACGCCAAGTCGTCGGCGGGGAAGATATCGGGGCGTTTGAGCGAGAACATCAGGTAGATCTCGGCGCTCCAGCGGCCAAACCCACGCAGCTGGGTAATCGCGGCAATCGCCTCGTCATCGCTGAGGTGCGCCAATCCATCGGCGCTAAACGTGCCCGCCAGCTCCGCCTCTGCCAGCCCTTTGGCATACTCGATTTTACGCCACGATAGCCCCGCATCGCGCAGCGCCTGGCCTTCCACCTCCATCACCGCTTTGGCGTGCAGCTCCGGCAGCAGCGTATTCACTCGGCCCATGATGGCCCGAGCGGCCTCGGTAGAGATCTGCTGGCTGACGATGGTCGAGAAGAAGGTCGCAAAACCTGGATCGCGCTGGCGCGGGTTGGGCGCGCCGACTAAGGGGTAAGCGCGGGCAATGTCGGGGTCGGCATTGGCCAGTGCCTGCATGGCGTGCTCGATGGTGCTGGAGGTCATAACCGGCCCTCTTAATGAAAAGATAATCCTCACATCCTAGCAGTTGCCTCTTGGTTGCTGCCGCGTCAGTGTCCACGGGTTACCCCTTTGCACGCTAACTTTTTTAACATCATATATTCCTACTTTCGTCTAATCTTGCCATCATTTGACACAATCTAAGACCGTTTTGATAAGCAGGCGTTTTATCCAGCGCCTGGGGAGAGAGGTATGCAAGAGTCGTCATCGGGGCTGGCGCGTAACCCGCGATTGGCAGAGTTTGTACTGGCGCTGGGTGGGTTCGGCATTGGTACCAGCGAGTTCGTGATCATGGGACTGATGAACCGCGTGGCGGAAGATTTAGCCGTGACCGTTCCCCAAGTAGGCTATGCGATTAGTAGCTACGCACTGGGCGTGGTAGTGGGTGCACCGCTGATTTCGGCGCTGGCCGCACGGGTACCCAGGCGGGCGCTGCTGATTGCGCTGATGCTGGTGTTTGCCGTGGGCAATATTGCCAGCGCCATGGCGCCGGGGTTTTGGTCGTTTGTGGGCCTGCGCTTTTTGGCGGGGCTGCCTCATGGTGCCTACTTCGGCATAGCGGCGCTGGTCGCGGCAGGAGCGGTGCCGATTGACCAGCGAGCGCGGGCTATTTCGCGGGTAATGTTGGGGCTCACGGTAGCGATTTTAATTGGTGCACCGCTGGGTACCTGGGCGGGTAACGTCTTTGGTTGGCAAATCGCTTTTGCCGGTGTGGGAGTGATTGCGCTGTTAACGGCACTGCTCATTCGGTTATGCGTGCCGGTGCAGCCGTTTGATGTCCACGCGAGCCCGTTAAGAGAGCTATCTGCACTGGTGAAGCAGCGGGTGCTGGTCACCATTGCGATTGCCTGTATTGGTTGCGGCGGTATGTTTTCGATCTTCAGTTATGTCATGCCGACGCTGACCCAGCAGGCGGGCATGAGCGAAGCGCTGGGGCCTTTGGTGCTGGTCATTTTTGGCCTGGGCTCCATCGCCGGTAACTTGGTGGGCGGGCGCATGGCGGATAAAAACCTGATGCGGGCCATTCCTACCATTTTGGTATGGTGTGCGGTGGTGCAGGGGCTGTTCTACTTTGCCGCCAATCAGGTGTGGAGCGGGCTGCTGTTCGTGGGGTTGGTGGGCACCAGCATGGCGCTGGCCCCGTCGTTGCAAACGCGGCTGATGGACGTGGCCGAAGACGCCCAAACTATGGCGGCCTCCATGAACCACGCGGCATTCAACGGTGCCAATGCGCTGGGGGCGTGGCTGGCGGGCTTGGCGATTAGCGCCGGATTTAGCTGGTCGAGTACGGGGCTGGTAGGGGCCGGGCTTGCGCTGTGTGGCCTAGTGATTTTCGCTTGGGGGCGCTGGCTGGAAAAACGCACCTATCCCGCGGAGCCGTCGGTGGCTCAGAGCTACAAATAAAGCGCTATAAATAAGTGATTGCTAAATAAATATTTAGAGCATTTAAAGTGGCAAAAAGCGCGTATCGTTCCTAGGGTGTAAAGGTGCAATCCATAAGGAGGTGACCTATGCATAACCTAGTGAAGACATCGCGCGTTGTAACCCCGCGACTCGTAACATTAAGTGCTATTGCAGCGATCACTCTGGCGCTGGCGGGCTGTGGAACGACCACCGGCGAGCGCGCTACCAGTGGTGCTGGCGTAGGGGCGGCTGTTGGTGCTGGGGCCGCTGCGGTCACCGGTGGTAGCGTCACCCAAGGTGCTGTGATTGGCGGTGGCGTGGGTGCTGCCACAGGAGCTGCCACCGATAAAGAGGATATTAACCTCGAATAACCCGCCTATCTAGCGGCACAGCCTGAAGCCGCGCATGCCTAGATGAAAATGGTCGGCATGCGCGGCGTTGTACTCAGGCCCCAGTACATTGCCGAAGGTATCGCAGGCGCCATCCCGCGCTGCCCGCAAGAGCTCTCCCATTTCTCCCTCGTCATCCCAGTCGCGAATCAGCGTAATCTGACCTCCGTGTGGTTTCTTGAACCCCTACAGTCCCTGCCAGGGGTGTGCGATACTGCGCACCCAATAACGCCGGCAGTGGCCGGCCTGCGTGATAACGAACGACCATTTTGACTAACTAGGGAAGCGCTTCATGTCCCAGGGTACGCTGTTTATTGTTTCTGCCCCGTCGGGCGCGGGTAAAACCAGCCTCGTTCGTGAGCTGATCGAAAGCCTGGACGGCATTCAGGTGTCGGTGTCGCATACCACGCGCGCCAAGCGAGAAGGTGAAGTGGACGGCGTAAACTATCACTTTACCCAAGTGCCTGACTTTGAAGCCATGATCGCCCGTGGCGACTTCTTTGAGTATGCTAAGGTGTTCGACAACTACTACGGTACGTCCCGCCAAGCGGTCCAAACCCTGCTGGATGCGGGGCAGGATGTGATTCTGGAGATAGATTGGCAGGGGGCTCAGCAGGTGCGCGAACAGATGCCCTCTGCGGTGTCGATTTTTATCTTGCCGCCATCGCGTAGCGAGCTGGAGCGCCGCCTCTCCAGCCGTGGCACCGACGAACACGCGGTGATCGCTCGGCGCATGCGCGATGCGGTCAGCGAGATGTCTCATTACGATGAGTACGATTACTTAGTGATTAACGACGATTTCACCACCGCCCTGCAGGAACTGCAGTCGCTGGTGATCAGCCGCCGCCTCACGCGTGCTGCAATGCAAGAACGCCACGCTCCCTTGCTCGATGCGCTCTTGTCACAGGCGCCTAGCGTCGAGTAATCTATCAGGTCCTATCACCACTCTTTTCGCTGGGTCGGCGGCGTTATCCAACAACGCCGGCCCGGCGTCGTCATTACAGGAAGGCCCCATGGCTCGCGTAACCGTTGAAGATTGTCTGGAAAATGTAGAAAACCGCTTCAAACTGGTGATGATTTCCACCCATCGTGCTCGCCAGCTGGCCCGCGGCTCCCGCGATGCACTGCTGCCCTGGGAAAACGACAAGCCGACCGTGATGGCGTTGCGTGAAATCGCCGCTGGCCTGGTCGACCACACCGTTTTGGACGAGCCAGTTGAAGCTCCTGTGCGTGCGCGTCCTGCTATGACGCCTAGCGCTCAAATCGACGATTAAGCTAGCACCGATTAGAGGCGCGGTACATGTTCACCATTGATGACCTAGCTGACCGACTCGGCGGCTACTTACCCCCGGATGAGATCCAGCAGGTCAAGCGCGCCTTCTACTACGCTGAGCAGGCCCACGATGGCCAGCGCCGCCGCTCTGGCGAGCCGTACGTCACCCATCCGCTGGCGGTCGCTAATATTCTCGCTAACATGCACATGGACCATCAGAGCCTGATGGCCGCCATGCTGCATGATGTGATTGAAGACACCGGCGTCTCTAAAAAAGCCCTGGCGGCGCAGTTTGGCAAGCCTGTGGCTGAGTTGGTAGATGGCGTCTCCAAGCTGACCCAAATCACTTTTGAAGATAAAGCCGTCGCTCAGGCGGAGAATTTTCAAAAGATGGTGTTGGCAATGTCGCGGGACATCCGCGTCATCATCGTCAAGCTGGCCGACCGGCTGCACAACATGCGCACCTTGGGCGCACTGCGGCCCGATAAAAAACGCCGCATTGCCCGTGAAACGTTAGAAATCTACGCCCGTATTGCAGGGCGACTGGGGATCAACACCATTCGTGTGGAGCTGGAAGACCTCTCGTTCCAGGCGATTCACCCCATGCGGGCCGAGCGTATCAAACGCGCGGTGGCCAGCGCGCGGGGCAATCGCCGCAGCGCCATGCGGGAAATCCAGGCCTCGCTGCAGCAGAGCCTGGACGACGAAGGCCTAAAAGGCACGGTGATTGGCCGCCAAAAACATCTGCTCTCGATTTATAAAAAGATGCGCGACCAGCGCAAGCCGTTTGCCGAGATTATGGATGTCTTCGGTTTTCGCATTATCACCGAAGACGTGGCCAGCTGTTATCGCATACTTGGCGTCGTGCATAACCTCTATAAGCCGGTACCGGGGCGCTTTAAAGACTACATCGCGATTCCCAAGGCGAATGGTTACCAAAGTCTGCACACCACGCTGTTTGGCCAGCGCGGCATGCCCATCGAGGTGCAAATCCGCACCCGTGAAATGGAAGCCATGGCCAATAACGGAATTGCCGCGCACTGGCTCTACAAAGCCGGGCAGACGGCGCATCCGATTGCTGAAGGCAGCCATGCCCGCGCCCGTGCCTGGGTGAAAGGGCTGCTGGAGATGCAGCGCCACGCGGGGGATTCGTTGGAGTTTATCGAACACGTCAAAAACGACCTGTTCCCCGACGATGTCTACGTGTTCACCCCAAAAGGCGACATCATGGAGCTGCCCCAGGGCGCCACGGTGATCGACTTCGCCTACAGCGTACACACCGATATCGGCAATAACTGCATCGCCTGCCGCATCGATCGCCACCTCGCGCCGCTCTCCACGAGGCTGGAAAGCGGCCAGACGCTGGAGATTATCACCGCCCCCGGTGCGCGGCCGAACCTAGCGTGGCTGAATTTCGTCACCACTGCCAAGGCGCGCTCCGCCATTCGCCATGCGTTGAAGCATCAGCAGCAGGCGGAGGCGGTGATGCTGGGCCGTCGACTGCTCAACAAGGCGCTGGCATCGTTCGAAACGAGCCTGGAAGAGCTCGACGAGAGTGTCTTCGAACAGGCGTTCAAAGAGTTGGATGTGTCGTCGCTGGACGCCTTGCTCGAATCGTTGGGGTTAGGCAACCGCATGGCCCACGTAGTGGCCCGCCGTTTGGTCGATGTTGCGCATGGCGATAGCTTTGATAAGACGCTTTCCGACAATAGCGATAAGGCTGTGGTGATTAGCGGAAGCGAAGGCATGGTGCTTAACTTTGCCCGCTGCTGCCACCCGTTACCCGGCGACCCGGTGGTAGGGCATCTGTCGGTCGGTAAAGGGCTGGTGGTACACCGTAGCGAGTGTAAAAACCTCGCTGACCGTAAAAACGATCCTGAAAAGCTGTTTGCCCTGGAGTGGTCCGAGCATATTGATGAGGACTTCCCTGTGGCGCTGCGCATCGAAATTGAAAGCCGCCGTGGCCTTGTTGCTGAACTGGCAGGCCTAGTGACCGATGCCGATGCCAATATCGAACGTATCGGCATTGAGGAGCGCGATGCTCGGCTTTCCACCGTCAATCTCACGCTGTCGGTGAAAGGACGGGTACACCTCGCCCGTATTATTAAACGCATTCGCAACCTGCCCAACGTTGGCAAAATTACCCGTACTGCAAACTAAACGCTTATGCGCCTAGCGCTGGCTTTTCAAGCTGGCAGCGTAGGCCATGGTGATAATAATCAACGTTTCATTAATACAGGAGCATGACACCCCATGAGCAATAAAGCGGTTATCAACACAGAAAAAGCCCCTGCCGCCATCGGCCCGTACTCCCAGGCTGTCAAAGCGGGCAACACGGTTTACCTGTCGGGTCAGATCCCGCTTAATCCGGAAACCATGGAAATTGTCTCTGATGATTTCGAAGCCCAGGCGCGTCAGGTGTTCACCAACCTACAGGCCGTGTGTGAAGAAGCCGCAGGCTCGCTGGGCGATATCGTCAAGCTCAACCTCTACCTGGTCGACTTGGACAACTTTGCGATCGTCAACAAGGTGATGGAAGAGTTCTTTTCTACGCCGTTCCCGGCGCGTGCGGCGGTCGGCGTGAAGGCGCTGCCCAAAGGCAGCCAAGTAGAAGCCGAAGCCGTGATGGTGATCGGCGACTAAACGGCGTGACACCGACGCATACAAAAAGAGCGAGCCGATGAGGCTCGCTCTTTGCCTTTTCTAGCGTTCCAATCGACTCGCGGCTAGAGCGCTAGGCTTTTTGCAACTCTAAAAAACCGCCCTCTTTCAACACCTGGGCATAGCCCTCTTTGTAGGTCGGATAGCGGAAGGTGTAGCCGGTTTCGAGAATACGGCGGTTGTCGCAACGCTTGCTGGCACGACGGCGCAACGGCGACTGCATGGTGTCGGTGGACTCCACCTTCAACTGTTTGGCCAACCACGCCATCACGTTGTGCAGGGTCACCGGTTCGCAGTCGCTACCGAGATAAAGGTCGGCCAGCGGTGTGCCGCTCTCCTGGCAGCGGATCAGGTGCGCCAGAATGCCGGTGCAGTCGTCCCGATGAATGCGGTTGGAGTAGATCACCGGCGTGACGGCGGCCAGTCGGCCTTCGGCCACTTGGTGAATCAAACGATCACGCCCTGGGCCATAAATCCCGGAGAAGCGCACCACGGTGCCGGGCAGCGGGTGATTGAGCAGCGCCTGTTCGGCCTCACACATCAGGGTGCCGGAGAAACTAGTGGATTCCGTGGGGCTTTCTTCGTTAACGACTTCGCCCTCTTGCTGACCATAGACGCTGGTAGAGGAGACGAAGAAGATACGCCGTGGTGGTGTGTCGTGCTGCTCCAGTACGCTGAGCACACGCTTGAGACCGTCTGGGTAGGCGCTCTGGTAAGCACTCTCTTCAAAGCGGTCTGCGCTGACGGTGTAAATCACGTAGTCGGCTTGGGGCAGTGCGCTGGCGTCGGCCCCTTCCAAGGTGCTGAGATCAAGGGCTAACGGCTCAATGCCGGTATGCTCTAATGCCTTGGCTTGGCGGCGCACGCCAATCACCCGATGCCCCTCGTCCAGCAGCTCTTGTCCAAGCGTGACGCCGATGTCTCCACAGCCGATAATCAGTATCGTTAGCTTCAACTTGCTCACCCCTCTTGATTAATATTCCCTATCAGATACAAAGTCCCTATGAGATGTGCCATCTTCAATAGGGCTTGTCTGTCCTTTTCCGTCTCGCTAACACGATGACTAGTCACGAGCTGCAACGAGAGGATGCCACTGGCACCGCTATGACTTTAACAGAACTTCGCTACATCGTAACCCTTGCCCAGGAGCGCCACTTTGGCCGCGCCGCCGAGCGCTGCCATGTTTCTCAGCCGACGCTCTCTGTGGCCGTTAAAAAGCTCGAAGATGAGCTGGAAATTCCCCTGTTTGAACGCTCTAAATCCACGGTGCAAGTCACCCCTCTGGGCGAAAAAATTGTTGCTCAGGCACAGCGTGTGCTGGAGCAGAGCGGGCTGATTTATGAGTTGGCCAGTGCTGGCAAAGACCAGTTGGCGAACCCGCTGCGCATTGGTGCGATTTACACCATCGGACCTTACCTGTTCCCGCACCTGGTGCCCGCGCTGGCCAACGCCGCGCCGCAAATGCCGCTCTATATTGAAGAGGGCATGACCGGCACGCTGCGGGCCAAGCTGCGTAGCGGCGAGTTGGACGTGATCATTGTCGCGCTGCCGTTTACCGAAACCGACGTGGTCACCAAACCGATCTACGACGAGCACTTTGAAGTGTTAATGCCCGCCAGCCACCCGTGGGTCGAGCGCGAGGCGATCCATAAAGAAGACTTATTAGAAGAGCGGCTGCTGCTATTAGGGGAAGGCCACTGCTTCCGCGATCAAATTTTGGAAGCCTGCCCGGCGATTACCCAAAAGCTCAACAGCCCCAATAACACGCTGATTGCCGAAGGCGGCTCGCTCGAGACCATTCGCCATATGGTGGCCTCTAAGCTGGGTATCACCGTGTTGCCGCAGTCGGCGCTAGGCACCGATCAGTACGAAAACGCCATGCTGGTCAGCCGCCCGTTTGTGGCCCCCGCCCCTTCACGCACCGTGGCGATTGCCTGGCGGGCCAGCTTCCCACGGCCCAAGGCCATTGATGCCTTGGCCAAGGCGATTAGCCAGTGCCAGCAGCCGGTGCATAAGAAGAATGCTCCCTCATGAGTGATCTGTCTGCACCGGTCACGGCGCTGAAGGGCGTGGGGGAAGCGCTGGCGATTAAGCTCGCCCGGCTCGGCGTGGAACGCATCAGCGACCTGTTGTTCCACTTGCCGCTGCGTTACCAAGACCGCACGCGACTTACCCCCATTGGCCTGCTGCGAGCAGGCCATGAAGCGGTAGTAGAGGGCGAAGTCACCGCCAGCGATATCGTTAAGGGGCGGCGGCGCAGCCTGCTGATTCGCCTTCGCGACGGTAGCGGCATTTTAAGCCTGCGCTTTTTTCACTTCTCGCCAGCCCAACAGCAGCAGCTTCGCCCCGGCGTGACCGTTCGGGCGTTTGGCGAAGCGCGGGCGGGCGCCACGGGGCTGGAGATTTATCATCCCGAGTATCGGCTTAGCGGCGGTAGCGAAACGCCGGTCGAGGAGTACTACACGCCGATTTACCCCACCACCGAGGGGCTTCACCAAACCCGCCTGCGAGCGCTGACCCAGCAAGCGTTGCGCCTGCTAGAGCAAGCCCCCGAAACGCTGCCCGATGTGATTCCCGATGCGCTGCGTCAGCGCTTCCAACTGCCGGGGCTTCACGCGAGCTTGCAGCTACTGCACCAGCCGCCGCCAGACGTAGATTTAGAGCAGCTTGCCCACGGCCTTCATCCCGCCACGCGGCGGCTCGCCTTGGAAGAGCTGCTGGCCCATCAGCTTAGCCTGCGGGAAGTGCGCCTGCGTATTCAGGCAGACGGCGCGCCAGAGCTGCCTTCCGGGCGCAGCCTGCAAACGCGCTTTCTGGCGCAGCTACCGTTTGCGCTCACCGGTGCCCAGCGCCGGGTGCTGGAAGAGATCGCCCTCGACCTAGCACGCCCTGCACCCATGCTGCGGCTGGTGCAGGGGGATGTGGGCTCCGGCAAAACCGTGGTGGCCGCCATGGCGGCGCTCTCGGCGCTGGCGGGCAATTGCCAAGCGGCCATGATGGCACCGACGGAAATCCTCGCTGAGCAGCACTATCGTTCGTTCAAGGCATGGTTTGAGCCGCTGGGCATCGAAGTCGCGTGGCTGGCGGGCAAGCTAAAGGGCAAGGCTCGGTTGGATGCCAAAGCCGCCATTGCCGATGGCCGAGCGCGTATGGTGGTGGGCACCCACGCGCTGTTTCAAGGTGATGTGCACTTCCAGTGCCTGGGGCTGGCGATTATCGATGAGCAGCACCGCTTTGGCGTTCACCAGCGCCTTGCCCTGCGTGAGAAGGGCGAAGCGGGTGGATTAACCCCTCATCAATTGATCATGACCGCCACGCCGATTCCCCGCACGCTGGCCATGAGCGCCTACGCGGATCTGGACGTGTCGGTAATTGATGAACTGCCGCCTGGGCGCACACCGGTGAAAACCGTGGTGGTCTCTGACGAGCGCCGCCCGGAAGTGGTCGAGCGGATTCGCAACGCCTGCAGCGATGGCCGCCAAGCGTATTGGGTGTGCACGCTGATTGACGAGTCGGAAGTATTGCAGTGTCAGGCCGCCGAGGTAACGCGTGATGAGCTGACCCAAGCGCTGCCGGAATTAGCCGTTGGGCTGATTCATGGGCGCATGAAAGCTGCGGAAAAGGCCGAGGTGATGGACGCCTTCAAGAGCGGCGAGCTGGATCTACTGGTGGCCACCACGGTGATTGAGGTGGGAGTCGACGTGCCCAACGCCAGCCTGATGATCATCGAAAACCCGGAGCGCTTAGGGCTTTCCCAGCTTCACCAGCTGCGTGGGCGGGTAGGACGCGGCAGCACCGAAAGCTTCTGCGTGCTGCTTTATCACCCGCCGCTCTCCAAAAGCTCCCGGGAACGGCTCGGCGTGATGCGGGAAACCACCGACGGCTTCCGCATTGCTGAAAAAGATTTGGAAATTCGTGGCCCCGGCGAAGTGCTTGGCACTCGCCAAACCGGCCTCGCCCAAATGAAAATCGCGGATTTAGAGCGCGATGCCGACCAGCTAGAGCGGGTGACCGCCCTGGCCAAGGCGCTGCAGGGCAATGCCGACGTGACGGCCGTGCTGGTGCGCCGCTGGCTGGGTGAAGCGGCAGGCCGCTACGGGCAGGTGTAGCGGCAGGGCATGGGTATGCGCGCGGTGCTAAACCGCTGCGTTAGGCTCGTGGAGCTTTTCGGCGCTGGGGCTTGTTAAGCGGTTGGCGGCATCGCTCAGCGGGCCAAGCTGGCTGGCAATTAGGCGCAGCTGGCTTTGGATGGGGCGATAGAGCGTGACGGCCTTCTCTTCCGCTGTGCCGCTTTGCTCCTCTAACTGACTCAGCAGCTCGTTGGCAGGCGCGGTCAGCGGCTCCACGGGTAGGCGTTTATCCAGCTGCTCGGCCAGTTGCTCTAACAGGGCACTAATCCGCTTGGCAAGCGGCACAAAAGCGGCATCGTCCTCATCTTCTGCCAGCCGATGGCGGTGGGCACCCAGCGCGGAGAGGTGGCTTAACAGCGTGTTGGAAAGTACCAAAAAGCGCAGCCCGTTATCAGCATCCTGCTTACGATAGTGCCCCGGCTCGTGGAGCATGTTGGTGAGCAGGGTCGAGAGCGCCGCATCCGCGTTGTGCGCATTGCGCCGCGCCAAGCGGTAAGCTAGGTCGTCCTGCTTGCCCTCTTCGTACTGGTGGACGATTTCGTCCAAGTAGCGGCGGTGGTTGGTCAGCACCTTGGCGGCCTCACGGTAGAGGCGGCGGCTCTGCCAATCCGGCAGAATAAAAAATACCGCCAGTCCCGCAATCAGCGAGCCGATCAACGTATCAAACAGCCGCGGCCAGATCAGGTCGAAGCCATCCCCCACCTGATTGAAACTGCACAGCACCAGCAGGGTGATCGAGGCCGTGGCGATCACGTAATGCTTTTCACGATTGGCAAAGAACGATACGCCCGCCGCCACGGCAATCATGCTCTGGATAAGTGGCTGGGGGAACAGGCTGATAGACGCCCAGCCTGCAATCAGCCCAAGCACCGTGCCCAGAATCCGCTGGGAGAGAAAGCGCCGGGTGGTGGCGAAGTTAGGTCGACATACGAACAGCGTGGTCAGCAAAATCCAGAACCCTTGCTGGGGGTCGAGCCACTGCAGCAGCCCATAGCCCGCCACTAGCGCGGTGGTTAGGCGCACCGCGTGGCGAAAGGTGGGCGAACCCAGCGTAAAGTTCAGCCGCACCCGTTTCCAGGCTTCCAGCAGGCTAGAGGGCGAGCGGTCATAAAGCGCGCTGTCCCGGCGTTCGCTGTCGGTGTCCGGGTTGTGGACGCTGGCAATCTGAGCTTCTAGCGTGGAGAGGTTGTCCGCTAACGCATTCAGCGGGCGTATCAGTGGCCGCCATTCGGGCTTTCCGCGCTCGCTCAGATTATCGATCGAGGCGCGCAGGTCGGCCAGCGCCTGTTCGCTCTGCTCGTGACTGAAAGGGCGGTTGAGCAGCAGCGACTTGGCTAGCTGGCGGCAGGCACGGCCCTGCTGGTCCAGCAGCCGCTGGCAGCGAAACAGTACGTCGTGATGAAAAAAGGCTTCAGTAAGTGCGCTGTAAGGGTAGTGGGTGGAGCTTGCCCGCTCGTGGATATCTTGAGCGATAAAGTAAATTTGCAGGTAGCGGTTGAGCTTACGGCTGCCGCGCTGGCCTTCCAGGCGGCGAAAGATCATCTCTTTTGCTTGGTTAAGAGCATCCACTACCTTGCCGTTCTGGCGAGCGAGCGCCACGCGGCGGGCCTCTACATCAACGCCCCGTACCGGCTCGAACAGCGCCGATTTTAAAATCAAAAACTCGCCCAAGGCTTTATACACCCGCGCCATGCTCTGTTTCACCGGCTGGCGGGAGAACAGCGCGCACCACACCACCGAAATCGCTCCGTACCAGGCGGCACCGGCCAACAGCAGCAGCTGGCGGGAGGCGACGTCCTCATCCACACCGCCGTGCTGCTCGATATTGATCATGGAGTAGATCGAAAGAATCAGCGTACCGGAGGCAATGGTCGCGTAACGCTGGCCAATCGCTCCCAACATAATCAGCGTGAAGGTGGATACCGCCAAGCCCGCTGCAAATAGCCACGGCCACGGAAACAGCCACTGCACCACAAACGACGCCGAGGCAAAGCAGAGCAGCGTGACCACCAAGGCTTGCAAACGTCCCTGCCAGCTATCGTCGGTCTCTGAGAGCGCGCTGGCAATAATGCCCAGAAACAGCGGAATGACCAGCGCTACATCCCCCGCCAGCCCACTAAACAGCAGCGCCCCGCTGAAGGCGATAAACACCCGCAGGCTGTAGGCGAACTTATCTAGGGTCCAAAGGCGGCGCAGGGAAAGGGAGAGGGGCATAGAGGCTCGTGTGAGTTTGCTGTTGTTAGACTTTAGTCTTGGTTAGTATAGAGGCATCGCAACGATGATGTCGCTCTTGACCTATCAACGCTAATGCTATTGCGGCCATGTGTTCTAAAAATTAGTGCACCAAAACGCTATGATTGAAACATTAACCTTTCGATACTCGGAGTGACTCTAAAAAAAATAGGATCACTCCCATGGATCTAAAACTGCTGCTGAACTGGCGTCTACATCTGCTGGTGATACTGACGTCGATGTTTTCCGAGTGGATCGGCATCATTCGGATTCCACTTGGGCCGGGAACATTACTACTATTACCACTCCTCTACGCGTTTATCATTGGTGTACTCTTCAATCCTCATCTCTTTTCAGCAATGGGCAAGGCCATTCCCAAGCCGGTGAGTCATGCCGCAGGCCCCATCATTCTGATCGCCATTTTGCCGTTCATTGCCAAGTTTGGCTCCACCATTGGGCCAGCGATCGAGCAAATTATCGCGGCGGGTCCTGCGCTGATTCTTCAAGAGCTGGGGAATCTTGGCACCATGCTGATTGCGCTCCCATTTGCGGTACTCGTGCTCAAAATGGGCCGGGAAGCGATTGGTGCGACCTACTCTATTGCACGCGAACCCAACATTGCCATTATTTCAGACCGTTACGGGCTAAGAAGCCCTGAAGGCATCGGCATTATGGGCGTGTACGTGGTGGGTACTATGTTCGGTACGCTCTATTTCGCGCTGATGGCGGGCTACATCGCCTCGCTGGATATCCTCGATATCCGCGCGCTGGCCATGGCCTGCGGTGTCGGCAGTGGCAGCATGGTAGCGGCATGCTCGGCAGCGTTGGCAGAAGCCGTTCCGGCCGCCAAAGATGAATTGCTTGCCTTTGCCGGCGCCAGCAATCTGCTCACCTACGCCACCGGATTGTATGTATCGCTCTTTATTGCGCTACCGGTCACCGAGTGGATGTTTACGCGTTTGAAGGGTTCCCGTCAGGAGGTTCGCCATGAAAACTCATGAGAGCACCGTCGATCAGTTCGACGCTGAGGCATTAACCTGAATCCGTGAGACCGCCCCCCGGAAGCACTTCTAACCCACTGACCTGCATGGCAATATAGCCATTATCGCCATTCACCCAGACAGTGCCATGCCCAACATAAAGTTCCGCGCCAGTCGCCGCAC
>NZ_JAKGAY010000013.1:0-86297 GCF_021532545.1 Halomonas sp. Cn5-12 | reverse complement strand
ACAGGCGAGCGAATTCAGCGGAACGAAGCTCAGCCCGATAATGGGGGACAGGAACCGCCGTGGTACGGATCCGTTTGCCCGGTGGTGTGAGAGGACGGGGGAGGCGACTCCCCCTCCTACTCGATCCTAACACATAAACCCCAGCGAATGGCATGGCTGCCCTCTTGGCGGGGATAATGAAGCGGTTGGGCAGCGAGGCAAGTGAGTCAATTTGCGCCACTTATCCGACGCATGTGTCATTATTACACAATATTTTTGCATGGATAATGATTTTGCGGCTTTATATTGCGCGAAATTGAAAAAAATAAATTTATGTTTTTAAAAGATATTTAATTAATTTAGTGTTTTTGGCATCATGTATGCATTGGCGAGATGTAAAGTTAGCCATTAGTCGTAGTCGCTTAATTGGTTTCCACTCTACGTCGACTGGCTCAATGTTAAAGGAGTAGTAATTTATGTTTTTCAAAGACAAAGAGTTAGCTAAAAAAGCTGCAGTGTTAGGTGTTGCTTTTGGTTTGGTAGCAAGTCCGATGGCATTTGCCCAAACATCCATTGAACTCAACAAAGACCGCTCTGCAGGACACGATGTGATGCAGCCTAACTCGCACAATACGTCAGGCCCGGCTCAGTACTCTGCTAGTGACTTGACCCGTAATGAAGGCGATACGCTGGACTACTCCACTTCAAGCAGCGTCAGCGATTCCAACAGCGTGGCTACCAGTAAAGCTGGCTATGATGCTAGCGAGCTGAACCGTGATGAAGGTGATGATCTTCGTTGGTAAGCGTTGATATTAATTCCACAAAAAACCCCGCTCCGACGGGGTTTTTTGCGTATGGCTGCGTGTTCTAACGACGTGCGACAACATCTTGGGTGTCACGGTAGTGACCATCCCACATCAGCACCGCCCCCGCTACGGCGCCAGGAATTAAAAACAGATTGGCAAGCGGGATCCAGGTGACCAGCATGATCAGCCCGCCGTAGGTGAGGCTTGGCCACCAGCGGTGCGAGAGACGGCTGCGCATATCGCGAAACGTGACCTTGTTGTTATCCATCGGGTAATCAAGGTAAGTGATGGCCATCACCCAGGCGGAAAACAGTGCCCACAAGATCGGTGCCAACAGATTGAGGCCTGGTATCCAGCTGAGAATAAACAGCGCCGCCATGCGCGGCAGAATATAGCCGAGCTTGACCAGTTCGCGACCCAGTGCATCGATGGCCGTTTTAGCTAGCCCGCGATCATCCAACGGTTCCCGTCCTGTGGCTTGACGCTCGACTTTAGCGGCTAAAAAGCCGTAAAACGGCGCGGCAATCAGATGTGTCACCAGGGTGAAGGTAAAAAAGATCACCACCAAGAGGCTAACGAAGAAGAGCGGCCAGATAAGCCAAGAGAGCCACTCCAACCAGCTGGGGACCATGGTCATGGCACTGTCGAGCCAGCTATCAAAGCGGTTGAGCACCAAGCTTAGCATGCTGGCATACACGATGAGGTTGACCAGGATCGGCAGAAAAATGTAGCGCCGCAGCCCTTTTTGGTACACCAAACGTGTGCCTTGGCTCAGCGCCGTTATTGCATCCACCATGCTTGCTCCTTAAATAAAAACGCCCAGATGTGTCATCTGGGCGTATTGCAGGAGGAATTACCTGCTAGGTCAAGACTTTTTAAGCACCTTCTGCTCTAAGGTGTCGGGGTCGCTGTGGCGAATATCCAGGCCCTTCACCAGGTAGACCACGTACTCTGCCAGGTTATTGGCGTGGTCGCCCACACGCTCTAGTGCCCGCAGTACCCACATGATGCTGAGGACGGAGCTAATAGAGCGGGAGTCTTCCATCATAAAGGTCATTAGAGAGCGCATGGCGCTGCCGTATTCGTCATCCACCGACTCATCTTCACGCACAACCTGCATGGCAAGTTCGGTATCGAAGCGGGCAAAAGCCGTCAGTGCATCGCGCAGCATTTTACGCACGTGTTCACTGATGTGACGCACTTCGACCAGGCCACGAATGCCGCCGCTGTTTTCACTCAGCAGTAGGGCGTTGCGGGCAATTTTGCTCGCCTCATCGCCAATCCGCTCAAGGTCTGAGGTGGCACGAATAACGGCCAGCACCAGACGAAGGTCCGAGGCAGCCGGCTGGCGACGGGCCAGGACGCGAGTACACTCATCATCAATCTGCAGTTGCAGGTCGTTCACTTGGCGGTCGTTGTCACGCACTTTTTCGGCCAGACGGCTGTCGCCTTCCAACAGGGCGTGAACGGCGTCTTGTACCTGTTTTTCCACCAGACCGCCCATGGCCATCAGGTGGGTTTTCAGCTCTTCCAGCTCCTGGTTGAACTGGCGAGAGATATGCTGGCTGTGGCTATCGCTCGTAATATCCATTGAGCACTCCTGACGTAACGTCGGTTGGGCCTAGGTCATGCGGCCGGTAATGTAGTTTTCAGTGCGTTGTAAACGCGGGTTGGTGAACACTTGATCCGTTGGCCCGTATTCAACGAGTTCACCTTGCTGCAAAAAAGCCGTGTAGTCGGATACCCGTGCGGCTTGCTGCATATTGTGGGTAACCAGTACCAGCGTGAGCTGGGATTTCAGGTTACGAATTAGCTCTTCAATTTTAAGCGTAGAAATAGGGTCGAGCGCCGAGGCAGGCTCATCCAATAGCAATACATCGGGCTGTACGGCCAGCGTGCGGGCAATCACTAAGCGCTGCTGCTGCCCACCGGATAACTGCCACGCGGAACGGTGCAGGCGATCTTTCACCTCATCCCACAGGGCGGCTGAGGTGAGCGCCCACTCGATAATATCGTCGCGTTTGCGCTTAGGCAGGCGCCCCTGCAGGCGCAGCCCAAACGCCACGTTTTCATAGATCGACATCGGAAACGGGTTGGGCGTTTGAAACACCATGCCCACACGGCGTCGCAGCTCGGTAACGTTCATCTGCGGGGCGTGGATGTCCTGACCTTCTAACTGGATTTGCCCATGGTGCGTCACCGACTCATTCAGGTCATGCAGCCGATTAATCGCACGCAGCAAAGTAGATTTGCCACAGCCCGACGGGCCGATGAACGCGGTGACTCGATGGCGAGGTACGTCAAGCGTTAGGTCGCGCAACGCCGTTTTCCCCGCATAAGCGAGGTGAAACTGGTTGATGCTCAAACAGCAGGTCTCGGCTGAAAATCGAGTGACCGGTGTTTGAGTTGGGTTGGCGGACGATAACGCTAGCATTCGTTCCCTCGTTGACGCCTTAAATAATGACGCAGAAATATGGCAGTTAGATTAAGCACCAGCACAATCAGCACTAACAGCAGAGCGGTGGCAAACACCAGTGGGATAGCGGCTTGGACATCTTCACCGTGAAAAGCGGTATCAAATAAATGATAGCCGAGGTGCATAAACTTGCGCTCTAGATGCAGATAGGGAAATTCGCCATCGACGGGCATTTGCGGGGCCAGTTTCGCCACGCCCACCAGCATCAGCGGGGCGACTTCCCCTGCGGCTCGAGCTACCGCCAAAATCACACCGGTGAGCATCGCGGGGGTGGCCATGGGCAGTACCACGCGGGTCAGCATCTCCAAACGAGTGGCACCCAGCGCCACTGCACCTTCCCGCTGGGCGTCGGGAATACGCGCTAGCCCCTCTTCGGTGGCTACGATGACGACCGGCAGCGTTAGCAGCGCCAGAGTCAACGATGCCCAGAGGAGGCCGCCGGTTCCAAAGGTGGGCGAGGGCAGCGCATCCTCAAAAAACCAGCTGTCGATGGAGCCACCGATACCGTAAACGAAGACCCCAAGGCCAAACACCCCATAAACAATTGAGGGTACCCCTGCGAGATTGCGCACGCCGATGCGCACTAGGCGGGTTAGGCGGTTCTGGTGCGCGATTTCATTCAGATAAATGGCGGCCAGCACGCCAAACGGTGTCACGATGACCGACATCAGGATCACCATCAGTACCGTCCCGAAAATAGCGGGCCAAACGCCGCCACCGGTATTGGCTGCACGCGGACCTTCGCTGAGGAATTGCCAAATGCGCTCACTCCAGACGACGACTTTCTGCCCCCAGGACATGGCGTTGGGCGCTTGAAGAAGCGTGACACCCGACAGCGGCTGGGTAATGGTGTGCCCATTGGCAGCGGTCAGTTTGAGTTGTGCGTTAGGGCGCTGGCTGTCGGGCAGTGACAGGGATCGAGCGACAAACGCCCAGGCGGCGTCATCCTCAAAACGCTGGCCTTCGATCTCTACGGCCTCCAGGCGACCAATAAAGTCGCCCCAGGGGGAGCGCTCTAACCGGATGAGGTCGTCGGGCACGGCGACGGTGTCGATATCGTCCAGGGCCACCCAGCGCCAGCTTGCGCCGTCGATATCTCGGTTGCCGGTAAAGTAGAGCCGCTCTATGCCCGCTGTGTTAGGCAGAGGGGTTTCTCGCACCGGCTGGCCGATGACCGTTTCTCCTGAGTGAAGGGTGGCCTCTTCCAGCGTGGCGGGCCAAAAGTGGCCAAGTCCGCGCGTGGCGAGCAGGGTGAGCAGCGTGGCGAGCATCAGCAGCGACAAGGCAACGCTGGCGGCGCACAACCAGGGCCACAGCAGACTACCCATAGCGCTGATACGAGATGGACGAAATGACCAGCGCATTAGAGTTTACCTCCTAAACGCTGATAGCGCCGCCGCAGACGTTGACGCACCACTTCCGCTAACGTATTGACTAAAAAGGTGAAGATAAACAAGGATAGCGCGGCAAAAATGAGTAGATGGTACGTAAGGCCTCCGGGAGAAGCTTCCGGCAGCTCAATCGCAATAGACGCAGAAAGCGAGCGTAGCCCTTCAAAGGGGCTGGCGCTAAAGAGCGCGGTATTGCCGCTGGCCATTAATACAATCATGGTTTCGCCCACAGCGCGCCCGGCTCCAATCATTACCGCTGAAAAGACCCCTGGCCCTGCTGTGGGGAGCGCCACCTTCCACAGCGCTTGCCAGCGGCTGGCCCCCAGTGCTTGGGCACCCTCCATTAAACTTGCGGGCACATCGGCAAGGGCGTCTTCTGCCAGCGAGTAGATGCTGGGAATCACCGCAAACCCCATGGCAATCCCCACAATTAGCGCGTTGCGAGTGGCGTAGTCCAGCCCGTACTGTTGGTCGAGCAGGCGGCGAAGATCGCCGCCGAACCACGCTTGCTCCATCAGCGGAGCTAGCCATAAGGCCAGCGTGACCATGATGACCAGCCACGGCATCAGCCAGACGCCTGCCCAAGAGAGCGGCAGCCACTGGCGCAGGCGGGCGTTGGCGAGATACCAGAGCCCGCCTGCCAATGCGGCGCTAAGCGGTAGCCAAACGATCACTAGCAAAGTGCTGGCTAAGTGACGCTCTACCCACGGCGCTAGCAGTAGCCCAGCAACAAAGCCCACCACCACGCCGGGGATGGCTTCCATCAGCTCAAGAATAGGTTTTACCCGGCTGCGCAGTCGTGTCGACATAAACAGCGCCGAATACATGGCCGCACCCAGCGCAATAGGCGTGGCAAACAGCATCGCGGCGAGGGCTGCTTTAAGAGTACCCCAGGCAAGCGGTGATAAGGTGCTGAGCGAAAACGCGTCACCAAACGCCAGCAGCGGCAGTGTTTCCCAAATAAGGAACACGCCAATGGCGAGGATAGCCAACAGAACACCAATACCACCGGCGGTGATTAGCCCGGTCGCAATACGGTCGTGGATAAGGCGCAGCGGCTGACGCAAAAAAGGAAGCCGTGGAGGAGTCATGTCGACATCATAAAGAAACGAGTGCCGTAGCAAAAAGTACGTACATAGCCGAAGCTTTATACCCTACGTCATGTTTATGACAGTTAAGTGACAGTTTAGTCGCCAAGCAGTAGAGGTGAGCGCTGGGTCTGAGGCAGAGGCACAAAGCCAGCGGCTTGTACAATTTGTTGCCCTTCATCCGAGAAAATCAGTTCAAGAAACGCCTGCTCGGCGGGCGGCAGTCTCTCACCGGGCGGCAGGTTAACGTAAAGGTAGAGATCCCGCGAGAGCGGATAGGTATCGTCCTGAATTGTCGCCACGCTGGGGGTAATGGCAGTGCCTTTATCGTTGATCAGCGGTAGCGCGCGTACCATGGGATTTAAGTGGTTATAGCCCGCATAACCCATGGCGTTGGGAGATTCGCCTACGGCGGCAATCACCGCTGAAGAGCCGGGGTGTTCGCTAATATCGCGGCGAAACTGGCCGTTACATAGCGCCTGTTCCTGAAATAGCCTATGGGTGCCCGAGGCTAAATTTCGGCCGTGCAGGGCAATTTTTCCATAGGGCCACTGATCTGCGGGCAGCAGGTCTTCCCAGCGGCGAATGGGTTGGGGTCCTCCGCAGTCCAGCGATGTGGAAAAGATGGCATCGGCCTGCTTGCGGGTTAGCGATGCCAGTGGGTTATGACGGTGAACCACCAGCAACAGGGCATCCCGAGCGACGCTCAGCTCGTGAGGGGGGTAGCCGTAACGTTCGATAAACTGCTGGCGCTCGCGCTCGGTTATCGGGCGCGACATCGGCCCAAAGCGCGTTGTGCCCGCTACCAAGGCAGTCGGTGCGCTGGCGGAACCGCCTGCTTGAAACTGCAGCGTAATATCAGGGTAGCGGTGATGTAACGCTTCCCCCCAGCGTAGCATTAGCCCCGCCATGGTGTCGGAGCCAACCGCCCCTAAAGTGCCCCCAACAGGGCTTGGTTGCCCCCAAGCGCAGGCGCAAAAAAATAGCAGCCCGCCTGCCAACCAGAGGCGGTAGTGTTGGTTAAACCTCAAGCGATAGCGCTTCAAACCATTGCCCTTCAAACGTCACCCCTCTTATGATTAACTATCGCCAGCCTGTTGCGATGCAGCAACACGACACTCATCCGTATCACCGAGTAACATCACAACAATAACCTTACAAAGCGACCACCTTATGACACCGCTGGACACCGACTTGGACGATGTACCCGCCCCAAAAGGGCAGCTCACCTTAAAGTTACTGGCTTCTCGACAAGATACCAATCTCTATGGCGATATTCCTGGCGGCTGGCTAGTCAATCAAATGGATCAAGCGGCGGAATTGGCCGCCGGGCGCGAAGCTGGTGGGCGTACTGCCACAGTGGCCATTGAAGCGATGGATTTCCTCAGCCCTGTGCGAGTGGGCTCTATGGTGAGCGTGTATACTCAAGTGCAAGACATTGGCCACAGCTCCATCAAAATTGATGTAGAGGTATGGGTGCGCCCGCCCCACGGCCGCCATATTGAAGAGCGCCAGAAAGTCACCGAAGCACGCTTTGTGATGGTGGCGCTGGACGACAATGGGCGTATTCGCGCCGTACACGGCTAAGCTCTCTGTCACTTGTTCTATCTACAAAGCAGCAAAAAGGGCGCCGAGGCGCCCTTTTGTCATTAGCCGAGTGTCATTAGCCGAGAACAGGTTATGCACCTACGTTGTCGCGGCTCTTCAGGTAAGCGTACTCACCCGCATCGCTAAACGGGCGCACCACTTTCTGGAATGCCGAGTAGGATTCGTAAACGCGGCGAGACTCTTCGTCGCTATCTACCTGACGCTGAATGGCCTCTTTAGACGACTCGTACAGCGCGGCCATCACGTCTTCCGGGAAGGTGCGCAGCTGCACACCGTGCTCTTCCACCAGCGTTTCCAGGGCCTGGGCGTTGCGGTAGGCAAGCTCGCTGATCATCGCTAGGTTAGAAGCGCGTGCCGCTTCGCGGATCACGTCCTGCAGGTCTTCCGGCAGCGCATTCCACGCATCCAGGTTGATAGTGCCTTCAAGGACGGCAGAGGGCTCGTTCCACACTGACGTGTAGTAGTAGTCTGCCACTTGGTGCAGGCCAAAGGCCAGGTCGTTATACGGACCCACCCAGTCAGCGGCGTCTAGCGCACCGGTTTGTAGCGAGGTGAAGATTTCTGAACCGGCCATGTTCACGGTGCTCACACCGATGCCGTTCATGGCTTCACCGGCGAGACCCGGCAGGCGCAGCTTCAGGCCCTGCATATCGTCGAGGGAGTTGATCTCTTTTTTGAACCAGCCCGCCATCTGTGTGCCGGTGTTACCCACGGCAAACGGCTTCAGGTTGTGGTTGGCGTAGATCTCATCCCACAGTTCTTGACCACCGCCGTGGTACAGCCAGGCGTTCATTTCAGTGGTGGTCATGCCAAATGGCACGGCGGTGAAGAACTGGGAAGCCGCGACTTTACCGCGCCAGTAGTAAGACGCGGAGTGACCCATTTCAGCCGTGCCAGCGGCGACGGCATCAAAGACTTCCAGTGCCGGTACCAGCTCGCCTGCACCGTGAACGCGAATGCGCATGCGGCCGTTAGAGAGCTGTTCCACACGACGAGCAAAGTCGTTAGCACCGGTACCCAGGGCGGGGAAATTCTTCGGCCAGGAGGTGACCATATCCCAGGTGTAGGTTTCGTTAGCGCTGGCGGTAGAAACAAAGGGGGCGGCAGCGACACCGGCGGCACCCAGACCGGCGGTTTTCAAAAATTGGCGGCGTTGCATGGCGGGCATGACTCCGAAATTATAGGCTGTTTTTTTATAAGCGCAGTGAGCGCAGTGTCCGCCCGCCAGTATGCGCTAAGCCGCTTTTATAGGGCAAGTGTCTGTCTTCCCTTGCCCTTTTTAGGCTTTAAAACGGCGATAGGTTTTAAAGCGGCGTAAGCTTGGCAAACCCGAGCATGAGCCACTTCACGCCGTTACCGTCGAAGCTTACCTGCACGCGAGCACGGGCACCTTCGCCCTCGGTGTTGAGAATAATCCCCTCACCAAATACCGGGTGCTCGACCCGCTGGCCGACATGCAGCGCAGGTGGCTCGCCGTCGCTCTCGATACTGGTTTGGGCGAAGCTTTGCCGCGATGCGGTTACCGGGCGGGAGATATGGCCCCTTAGGCGCACTTCTTCCAGCAGGTGGGGCGGCAGTTCGCGCAGAAAGCGCGAAGGGCGTGGAAACACCTCTTTGCCGTGCAGGCGGCGGGTTTCTGCGTGGGTCAGGTAGAGCTTCTGCATGGCGCGGGTAACGCCTACATAGCAAAGCCTGCGCTCCTCCTCGAGCCGCCCCGGCTCCTCCACCGACATCTTATGCGGGAACAGCCCCTCCTCCACACCGGCGATAAACACCACGGGAAACTCTAGCCCTTTCGCTGAGTGCAGCGTCATCAGCTGCACGCTGTCCTCGAACTCCTCGGCTTCATGGTCGCCTGCGTTGAGGGCGGCTTCCGAAAGGAAGGCTTCCAGCGCGGCCATGCCCTCGCCCGCTTCCGGGGTTTCAAAGGCGTCGCCATGGGTGAAGGCGCGGGCAGCGGTGACCAGCTCTTCCAAGTTTTCGACCCGCGCCTGGCCTTTCTCGCCACGCTCGCTTTTATGGTGCTCGATCAACCCGGTGTGCGCGGTGACATGGTCGATGATCTCATGCAGAGGCAGCCCGGCGGCGTCGTTATCGAGCTGCTCGATTAGGTTGGCGAAGGCCTGCACGGCGTTGCCCGCCCGGCCTCTTAAGGTGCCATCCTGAATCGCGTCGTGGAGCGCCTGCCAGAGCGAAACGCCCTGTTCCCGTGCGCGGTGGCGGACGATTTCCACCGTGCGGGTGCCAATGCCTCGGGTGGGCACGTTGATGACGCGCTCCAGGGAGGCGTCGTCGTCCCGGTTGAGCAGCAGGCGAAGGTAGGCCAGGGCGTTTTTGATCTCCAGTCGCTCATAAAAGCGGTGGCCGCCGTAGATGCGGTAGGGCATCCCTTGGCGAATCAGCGTCTCTTCCAGCAGTCGCGACTGGGCGTTGGAGCGGTATAGGATGGCGACATCACGACGGTTGAAGCCCTCCTCGATTTTCTCTTTGATGGTGTCGACGATGTAGCGGGCTTCTTCCAGGTCGTTGAACCCGGCATACACCGAGATCGGCTCGCCCTTGATACCATCGGTCCAGAGGTTTTTACCCAGCCGTTCGCTGTTATGGCTAATCAGCGTGTTAGCGGCTTCCAAGATTGCGCTGGTAGAGCGGTAGTTCTGTTCCAGACGCACCGTATGGGTATCGGTAAACTCCTCTTCAAAGCGGCGAATATTCTCCACTTTGGCACCCCGCCAGCCGTAAATGGACTGGTCATCATCGCCCACGGCGGTCATCGGCGTTTGCTGGCCGGTGAGCAGTTTCAGCCAGGCGTACTGAAGGGTGTTGGTATCCTGAAACTCGTCTACCAGCACATGGCCAAAGCGCTCGCGATAGTGGTTCAGCAGCGGCGGGTTGTCGCGCAGAAGCTCCAGGCTGCGCAGCAGCAGCTCACCGAAATCCACCAGCCCGCCTCGCTCGCAGGTGAACTGGTAGCGCTCGTAGAGCTCGACCATCTGGGCGAGGTACGCATCGCCATTGACGTTCACTTGATGGGGTCGCAGGCCCTCTTCCTTGCAACCAGAAATGAACCCCTGCACCTGGCGGGGCGGGAAGCGCTCGTCATCGATCGAGTAATCTTTGAGCAGCCGTTTGATCAGCCGGAGCTGGTCGTCGGAGTCAATGATTTGAAAGTGTTGGGGCAAGCGGGCGTCTTGCCAGTGGGTGCGTAGCAGCCGGTGGGCAATGGAGTGGAAGGTGCCGACCCACACGTGGCGCATGGAAATACCCAGCAGCGCTTCTAAGCGCGTGCGCATTTCCCGTGCCGCTTTGTTGGTAAACGTGACCGCCAGCAGCGCATAAGGAGACAGCCCCTCGGCCTGCATCAGCCAGGCAATGCGGTGAACCAGCACGCGGGTTTTACCGGAGCCCGCGCCCGCCAGTACCAGTAGGTTGCCCTGGGGGGCACTGACGGCCTCTCGCTGGGCGGGGTTGAGCTGATCGAGTATCGCCGTGACGTCGTCCATATAAGCCGCTGCCGGTTCGAAAAATGGGCGGCCAGTTTAGCACAGCCCGCCCACTGGCTGGGTATACAGCGTGCGTCGCGTTAGCCCGCCGTTAGTGGTCGTCTGGGTAACGCAGCGTGGTCAGGCTCTTTTTCACCGCTTTAAGCTGCTCGGCGAGTTTGGGGCCGCGGGTTTTCGCGACACCAACGGCCAGCACGTCGATCAGCACCAAGTGCGCGATGCGCGAGCTGAGCGGCGTGTAAATCTCGGTATCTTCATGCACATCGATAAACAGCGGTAGGCTCACTTCATGGGCCAGCGGCGACTCGCTGGGGCACAGGCCAATCACCGTAGCGCCCGCTTCGCGGGCCAAGCGCACGCTGGCCACCAGCGCCTTGGTGCGCCCGGTTTGTGAAATCGCCACTACCACATCGCCCTCTTGCAGTGTCACTGCCGACATGTTCTGCATGTGAGGGTCGGCGTAGGCGGAGGTCGAGATCTGCAGGCGGAAGAACTTGTGCTGGGCATCGAACGCCACGGCACCAGAGGCACCAAAGCCGTAAAACTCCACCCGGTTGGCCATGGCCAGTGCATTCACTGCTCGCCCCAAGGCTTCATTGTCGAGCCGATCGCGTACCGACAGCAGTGTGCCGACGGTGGAGTCAAAAATGCTGTGAGAGAACTCCGCCACCGAGTCGCTATCGTTCATCGAGAACTGGGCGAACTGACTACCGCTGGCCAGCATCTGGGCGAGCTGAAGCTTGAAGTCCTGGAAACCGTTGCAGCCAAGGGCGCGGCAGAAGCGCACCACGGTAGGCTCGCTCACCTTCGCCTCGGTGGCAAGGTCCACGATCCGCATATGGATCACTTCATCGGGGTTACGCAGCACGAACCGCGCTACCTTTTGTTCGGAGCGACGGAAATGCTCCATGCGGCGTCTCATTTCATCGAACAGGGCGCGGCTCACGTTCAGCTCCTTAAATTCTTGATCGTGCTTATGCAGCCTAGGTGGCCACAGTATGCCTGAGTGACGCGAAGAGGGCAGCGGTAATCACCCGTAATGGCTGCCGTTTAAAGGGCGTTAACCCCCTTTCTTCAAGATTCGTCATCATTTTGTCAAGTAGGTTATAGTAAGAAGTGACGTGCCGCACTGCATCATTTAAAAATCAGTCGTCACGGATGCAGGTGGACGTAGGCAACTTCACCTGGAGGAGCGTCGATCATGAGAAACGTCGAACGAATGACCTCGGTAAAAAGCGAATTGCTCGACATATTCATGAGTATGGAGGTCGATGAGCATGCCCAACGTCGGCGCAGCGCCGCCCAGCGTAGCCTAAGGGCACGCAGAGGGATTGAGCTGCATCGGGAGTTTCAGAAATTGTCGCGGGATATCGCTCCCTTGCCGGACGATGACGAACCGCAAGAGAGCGAATTGCACTAACAACAGCGTGCGATAGACAGCCCCGCCAGCTAGCGGGGCCGTGACGGCTTAGAGTAAGCCTGTGACGAAGACAGCGATGACGCCTGCGGGCGCTACATAGCGCGCGATGATGTTCCATACGCTTACGCCAGTGGCTGACAGCCCAAGCTCAGCCTCGACACTCTTGCGCTCTAAGCACCACGCAGCGAAGAGAATCGCACCCAAGCCGGTAAGCGGCAGCATGATTTTGCTGGTCAGCGTATCCAGTAGGTCGAACACGCCCATACCGAACATGAGCGGCTCGCTCCACACGTTGAAGGAGAGCAGAGCGGCAATACCCAGCGCCCAAGCGCCCACCCCGGCAACAACGGTCGCCATCACGCGAGACAGCGGCGTGCGCTCTTCAATAAACTCAACCACGGGCTCAAGCAGCGAAATGGCCGAGGTCAGCGCTGCGAAAGTGAGTAGCAGGAAGAACATCAAACCCAGCAGAGAGCCACCGTCCATATTGCCAAATGCTAAGGGCAGCGTAACAAAGATCAGCCCAGGGCCTGAGGCTAGGTCAAGGTTGTTCGCAAACACGATGGGGAAGATCGCAAGACCTGCGCCGAGAGCGATCACCGTATCCATAATGATCACTGTGCGGGCGGTTTGGAGTAGGTTGATCTCTTTGCCCAGGTAAGAGCCATACGCCATCATGATGCCCATACCCAGCGACAGGGTGAAAAAGGCGTGCCCTAACGCGGCCAGGACTGTCTCTGCGCTTAGCTTGCTCCAGTCCGGGTTGAACATATATGCCAGCGCTTCACCGAAATGGCCGGTCGACATGCCATAACCGATCAGCACGACCAGCAGTAACGCGAGTACCGGCATCAAGATGCGTACAGCGCCTTCCAGCCCTTTTGTTACACCACGGGCAACAATACCAATCACCAACAGCATAAAGGCAGAGTGGCCAAGCAGGAGTAGCCCGGGGTTGCTGAGCATACCGTTAAACAGCGCCCCGATGCCGTCGGCGTCTTGGCCGCTGAAGGTGCCGCTTACTGAGTTAAGGGTGTAGTAGAGCGACCAGCCGCCGATCACGCTATAGAACGACAGGATTAAAAACGCCCCCACAATGCCGCTAATACCCACCACGGCCCACATACTGGATTTATTGGCTTGGCGTGCCAGCTCAGACATCGTGCTTGCTGGATTCTTCTGGCCGCGCCGCCCGATAAGCCACTCAGAAACAAGAATGGGCAAGCCAATGAGCCCAATACAAAGCAGATAAACAAATACGAAAGCAGCCCCGCCGCTTTCGCCCACCATGTACGGGAACTTCCAAATATTTCCTAAGCCAACCGCTGAGCCCGCTGCGGCCAGCACAAAGGTCATACGCGATGACCACTGTGCATGTGCAAGTTTTGCCATAAATCACCTGTGTTATACGTTCAATTGTAATGAGTCGTTATCGGCTTGCTGCGCCGATTTTCGGAAATAGAGAAATTGCCAGCGTACTTTTCCGAAAGAACGCGCAATTTATCCGATCATAGGGGGGCTTGCCAGTCAGCTCGTCTAAAAAGAGGCCTTAGAATAGCTGGCTCTGCTTTTCGTCAGCAAAAGGCTCGAGAGCCGGTAGTGAAATGCGCCGTTGGAGGGCGTGGTACAGGTGTCGAGCCATCTCAGGAGACTCACGGTTATCGGCTGTATGCACAAATAAGAAAGGGCTTTTCCCCTGACTTATCCACAGGGCGAGGCGGTCTACCCACGGCTCGAAGTAGCGAGTATTGATGGCTTTGTCAATATGGCCAATGAAGCGAATAATCGGTTGCTCTGCCGTGGAAAGCACGTGTAACGGGAGTTTCGGCTTTTCCTGCTGGGCGTGGGCCAGCCCAGCGTGTCCTTCATGCGGCGTAGAGAAGACCGGGCGCACATCCAGCATGACTCGGTTGACCGAATAAGTTATCAACAGGCGGTTCAAGGCCCTCTCTGCGTCACCTTTGTGGAAAAAAACAGGGTGGCGAACCTCTACCGCACAGGGCAAGTGCGCTGGCCACTGGGCGAGCAGGGCTTCCAGTTTGGGGAGTTCGGCAGGGCCAAAGTCTCTGGGTAGCTGCACCATGGTAGGGCCTAGCCGGTCGTGCAGGGGCGTCAGTGCCTCTATAAACTCCCAGGCAGACGCTAAACTGCCGAGGCGCTGGTCATGCGTCACGCTCGCCGGCAGTTTGAAGCAGAAGCGAAAGTGCGCTGGGGCTTGGCGGGCCCAAGCAGCGATGGTGTCGGATTTGGGCGCACCGCTGTAAAACGTCGTATTGCCCTCGACGCTGGAAAACACTGCCGCGTAGTCGCTCAGCAGGTCGGTTTTGGCCTGGCGTGGGTAGAGGCCACCCTGCCAATCCTGATTGGCCCACATGGGCAAGCCAAGATACAGCGGTAGGAACGAGCATGGAGCGGTCATCGCAACGGTAGCCTTTGTCGACAGTAGCCAAAGTAACGCATAAAAAAGTCACTGTAACCTTAACATCGCCCGCGGTGGCGGTGGCGGTGGTGCAAGGCGTGTTCATGAAGATAACGGCCACATTTATGAAACTCTCCCCGTCGCTACAGCGCTACTATAGTGATTATTACAACGCTCACAAGACAATCGACAGGAACGCCCCATGGATGCTGCTTATGTAAGCGCCGACGATATTCGCGATCACTTCTCCAAAGCGATGTCGGCGATGTATCAACAGGAAGTACCGCAATACGGCACGCTGCTCTCGCTGGTGGAGTGTGTGAATCGTGACGTGCTGGCCAACGATGCCGACCTCGCCCGCACGCTCGAAACCTCCGACGAGCTGGCGCGCCTGAGCGTCGAGCGTCATGGAGCGATCCGGGTCGGCCTGCCCGAAGAGCTGGCGCTGCTGCGGCGTATGTTTGCGGTCATGGGCATGTATCCGGTGGGTTACTACGACTTGGCGGCTGCCGGTGTGCCGGTGCACTCCACGGCCTTTCGTCCGGTGGACGACGACGCGTTGAGGCGTAATCCCTTTCGTGTCTTTACCTCGCTGCTGCGGCTAGAGCTCATCGAAAACGCAGCGCTTCGCGAGCAGGCGCGGGAAATTCTCTCTCGCCGTGAGATCGTCACCCCCGAGGCCCAGGCGCTAATCGCCCGCTGCGAAGAGCAGGGTGGCCTAAACGCGACTGATGCCAAGGTATTCGTGCAGGCCGCGCTCAATACGTTCCGCTGGCACCACGATGCGACGGTGGATCGCGCCACCTATGACCGTTTGCATCAAGAGCATCGGCTTATTGCCGACGTGGTGAGCTTTAGAGGCCCGCATATCAACCATTTAACCCCGCGCACCTTGGATATCGATGCAGTACAGCAGCAGATGCCGAGTGTTGGCATCGACCCTAAGGCGGTGATCGAAGGTCCGCCCCGTCGCCGCTGCCCGATTCTACTGCGCCAAACCAGTTTCAAAGCGCTGGAAGAGACCATTACCTTTGCCGACAGCGTGGCGGGACACCATACCGCCCGCTTCGGTGAAATCGAGCAGCGTGGCGTTGCTCTCACTCAAAAAGGGCGAGCGCTCTACGATCAGCTCTTGGCCCAGTCGCAGCAGTTGCCTCCCGCTAAAGATAACAGCGCTCATCAGGCGCAGTTGACGGAAGTGTTCCAAGCATTCCCAGACGACCACGCCACGCTACGTCGTGAAGGGCTGGCGTTCTTCCACTATCACGCCGTACCGGGTACCACTGCATCGCTACCCGCGCAGATTAACGCGGATACCCTTGACGCACTCATCGAGCAAGGCGCGCTGACTTGCCAGCCCATGATTTATGAGGACTTTCTGCCGGTCAGCGCGGCGGGCATCTTCCAGTCGAACCTGGGCGGCGAGCAGCGCGATGAATACGCAAGCCAAGCCAACCAAGCCCAATTCGAACGTGACCTGGGGGCCTCCGTGATTGATGAAATCGCGCTGTATGAACAGCGCCAGCAGGCATCACTGGATAAGGCGCTGGCGGTGCTTGCGGGAAGGTGTTAGAACGAGGCGACAAACGCAACACGGCTAACCACATCACCGAAGGAGTGCGCTATGCAGCAGGGCAAAGTATTGGTGTTACATGGGCCTAATCTCAATTTATTAGGCACGCGTCAGCCAGAGATTTATGGCTATGACACACTCGACGATGTGAATAACCTGCTGCGCGAAAAAGCGGTAATGGCAGGCTGGGAGATCACCTGCCTGCAAAGTAACCATGAAGGTGCGCTCATCGACGCCATTCACGCAGCGAGGGTAGATGGCACGCAGGCCATCATTATCAATCCGGCGGCCTATACTCATACCTCGGTAGCGATCCTCGATGCATTGAACGCCTTTGATGGCCAGGTCATCGAAGTCCATCTCTCCAACGTGCATAAGCGCGAGTCGTTTCGCCACCACTCCTATGTCTCGCTACGGGCCGATGGCGTGATTGCTGGCCTAGGCGTGCAGGGATATAAAGCGGCGCTAGAGGCGGTGATGGCTGCCTCCCATCAATAATATAACTCCTTTGTATCGTTAGCCCTTGGCGTTTCATTGGCTTGGTGAGGTTAAAAGGCGTATGGCTAAATTTTTTCGGGAATTCCGCGAGTTTGCCGTCAAGGGCAATGTGATTGATATGGCGGTGGGTATCATCATTGGCGGAGCGTTTACGCTGATTGTGCAAAGTCTCGTCAAGGACGTAATGAATCCGCTGATTGGCCTGTTGGTGGGTGGGATCGATTTTTCGAATCTGTTCGTCGTATTGCGGGAAGGCGTGGCGGGAGCGCCCTATGCCACCTTGGCGGAAGCTCAAGCGGCAGGGGCAGTGACGCTGAACGTGGGGCTGTTTATCAACGCGGTGGTGAGCTTCTCCATCGTCGCGTTCGTGGTGTTTTTGCTGGTGCGTACCATCAACCGCTTAAAGCGCGAAGAGGCGGTGGCACCGGCAGACCCGACCGAAAAGCCCTGCCCTTACTGTTTTATGGTGGTGCCAATCAAGGCCGTTCGCTGTGGTCACTGTACGTCTGAGCTACAGGCGGCGGCCCCAGAGAAGCCTACCGAGAGCGTGTAGCGAAGCGTCATTAAAAAAGGGTGCCCGTGGGCACCCTTTTTGCATTACAGAAGGCAGTTACGCCGTCTTTTTCGCTGCTTTCTTATCGCTTTGCGTGCTGTCACTGGCATCGCTGGGTTGGGGCAACGATGGCAGAGATTTGGCTAGCATATCAACACTGTGACGATAGTAGAGCTGGCTCTTGTTGTGCTCGCCTAGGCTTGCGTAGAGGCGAGCAAGCTCGGCACACACTTCGCCATTGGGGCGCTGGCGCTGGCTGGCTTCAAAGTATTCCAGCGCTTTTTCCCACTGGCCAACACGTAGTGACAGGCGTCCACAGGCGAGCAGCAGCTCGGGGTCGTTGGGGCGCTCTTGTAGCCACTTTTCGGCCTTGGCGAGCTGGCGAGCGGCATCGACATTGAGCAGGCCGTAGCGCTTGACCAAGCGGGCGTCCCAGTGGTTATCCAGCGAGTGGTTCAGCAGACGCTCGGCAATCGGCTCTTCGTTGGCATGTAGCAGTGCCTCGGTATAGAGCACGATCAGCTCGGTATTGCCGCGCAGGTAGTCGGGCATATCCGCCCACAGCCCGCGAACCCGTTCGATATTGGTAGGGTTCTTCGCTTCGAAGATGATCAGCTCGCGATACGCTTTGAATTCCAGCTGTTCGCGCTCTTGCTGGGTAATCAGCTTCTGCGCGGCCAGACGTGGAATTAGGCGGCGCAGGCCTTCCCAGTCGTTGACGCTCAGGTGTACCTGCTTCAAAAGCTTCAGTACCTGAGGGTGATTGGTGAGCTGCTTATCCAGGCGAGTGAGAATTGCCAGAGCCTCTTCCGGCTGCTGACGGTCAATCATCAGCTGCGCCTGCATCAGGCCAACGGCGGTATCCGCGCCGTCGGTGGTCAGCTGGGCCTGGTTCAGATGCTCCTGGGACTTCTCGTGGTCGCCCTGATAGTGGGCTGCCAGCGCGGCCGATAGGTAGTTCACCAGCGGTGTGCTGGAGTCGTCGGCGGCGCGCACCAAGGTTTTCTCGGCTTTTTTCCAGCGGCCTTCGGTGAGTGCCACCAAACCATGCACGGTGCGTTTCATGGCGCGACGGTTACGGGCGCGGCTGTTCCAGGTACGGAAGCGACCAACCGGGCGAATAATGCCGGTAAGCAGGCGTAGCGCGAAGTGCAGCACAATAAAGGCACCCAGTAGCAGCACCAGACCAAACCAGAACGAGGTTTGAACCGAGGTGTCGCCCACTCGAATCAGCCAGTAACCGGGCACTGACATCATCAGGTGCCCAAAGAGCGCGCCAACCGCAAGGCCCGCGATGATCAGCAGGATGAGTTTTCTCATGCATCACCTCCATCCTGACGACGCGACTCGAAACGGTTGTCGATGAAGCTGGCCAGCGCTTGCTGTGAGGCGCTGATATCCGGCAGCTCGGGCTTTACTTCGGCCTGCTTCAGCTCTTGAAGGCGGGCTATGACGCTCTGGGTCTCTTCACGCTCGGTGTCGTAGTAGCCGTTCAGCAGCTCCAGGGCTTTGTCGATGCTCGCTTCGTACAGCTCGGGCTCCTCTTTGAGCAGCGCTAGCTGAGACTGCTCGAGAATCAGGCGCAGGCTCTGGCGCAGGTAGGACTCCTGCTCCGGCGTGATCAACGCTTCCAGTGCTTCATCGTGCTGACGAATGACCACGAGATCTTTTAGCTCTTCACCGAAGCGGGCGAGCTGGCGCTGGAAAGTGCCGGTAGGCGGCTGCTCAATGCTCGACGTCACGGCGCGTTCTTCGATCTCTTGAGATAGGCGCAGACCCGCTACGCGCTCTTGCTGGGCATTCAGAGCTAAGTAAATGCCTGTGCGGTCCACTTGAGGAACGGCGTCCAGCGCGGCGAGCTCGTTGGCAATTTCACGACGCACGGGCGTTAGCGCCGGGTTATCGGCATCGGCCAGACGGGCATCGGCGGTGCGCAGCAGAGCGGCGGCACCTTCCACATCACCCTCCAGCTGCAGGCGCTGATTCGCCAAACGCAGCAAGTAGGCCGCTTCGGCGTGAAGCCAATCGCGCTCGTCGGTGTCCTGCTCTTGTGAGAGCTGCGTCAGCACCTCGTCCAGCGTGCTGTTGATGTCGCTGCGATAGCTATCCAGCTCGCTGCGCAGTTCGCTCACGGTACTCTCCAGCGCTTGGCTTCGTTCGGCTTCGCCCTCTTCGATCCGTGACTCAAGCTCGCTGACCGCTTGCTGGGAAGCGCTGTTTTGCGCTTGCTGGGCCAATTCGTCCAGGCGCTGCTGCTGACTATCCAAGCGCTGCCAGCCTTGCCAAGTGATCAGGCCCAGGGCGAGTGCCAGGATAATCACCAGGGCAATGGCTACGCCGCCACCTTTGCTGCTGCCGCCACCGGTAGAGGAGGGCGGAGTCGGCTTGCCTGGGCCTCTAGTAGCGGATGTACTGCCGCTTTTCGAGGAGGTGGACGCTGCAGGTGTTGCTGTGGCGGTCGGCTTGGTGTCTGCTGCCGTCGCTTTGGTATCTTTTGGGGCGTTGGCCTGCGCAGTGCTTGCCGTGCCAGACGTGGGTGCACTGGCATTTGAAGCGCTGGTAGTCGAAGCGCTTGAGCCACCTTTGTTGCGGCGGCGCGAGCGGCTGTTCTTAGCCGCGTAAGAGGAGGAGGCGCTGCCAGCAGTCGACTCGCTTTTCGCCGATGATGCCGTAGTATCGCTCGGTTGCGCGTTATCTTGGGATGCATCGGCAGACGTGTTGTTAACGCCTTCCTGCTCGTTTGGTTGTTTGCTCATCTGTCGCTAGCCCTTATTAAGTTCCTTGATCGACATCGGCACCCTATGGGTTGCAGGACCGATCCAACGCGGCCACCAGCGCAGCCGGCGTTGCTCCCGACGCCACCTTGAGGTCACAAAAACCCAGTTTACCGGCCAGTGTAGCTAAACGGTGACTGGAAACGATTAGCGGTTGGTTCAACGCTGCTGGACCACACCATTTTGCCAGATATTCAAGCAGTTCGCCGCTGGTGACGATGAGCGCCCGGTAGGCACCTGTGGCGAGGCGCTTTTGCATCGCTGGCGAAGGCGGCTGATAAACCCGCCGATAGACCGCCAGCCGGGTAATAGTGGCCCCGCGTGCCGCTAGAGTATCGGCGATCAGCGTGCGGCCGCCTTCTCCTGCCACCAGCAGCACTCGTTGATGTGCTAGGTGGCGAAGCGACGCTAGCGAAAGCAGCGCTTCGCTGGTGTCTTCACCCTGCTGGGGCGGAGGAATACGTACCCGAACCCCAAGCTGATCGAACAGTATGCTGGCAGTGCCCCGTCCAACGCTATAGTAATCAATACCGATAGGTCGCTGTGGCCAGTAGCGATCCAGCGCCTCGCTTAAACAGTAAGCGGCAAAGGGGCTGACCACCACTATCTTATGGTACTGATCAATATCCAACCAGACTTGGCGCTGCGTAGCATCTTCAGGCAGCGCTTCCAGATGCATCACGTCAAGCGACTCCACCCAGCCTTTGCTTGCCCGCAGGGCATCAGCCAGCGTTTCGCCCCGCTCCCCTGGGCGGCAAATCAGTACCGGCTGGCTCATACGTTGCGGCCGTAAACCTCTGCCAAGATATCGCCGGCGCCTTGATCCAGCAGCTCTTCGGCAATACGAATGCCGAGCGCTTCCGGCTCATGGATAGAGCCACGGCCCTCGGCACGCAGTACCTCGGTGCCCTCTGGGTTGCCCACTAGCCCGCGCAGCCACAGGGTATCGTTGGCTTTATCCAGTACGGCGTGCCCGGCAATCGGTACTTGGCAGCCACCTTCCAGGCGCGTGTTCATGGCGCGCTCGGCGCGCACGCGGGTGGCGGTATCCTGGTCGTCCAAGGGGGCCAGTAGCGCAATCAATTCGGGGTCGTGCAAGCGACATTCGATGCCTAGTGCGCCCTGGCCGCAGGCGGGCAGGCAGATTTCGGGGGGCAGTGCTTGGGCGATTCGCGCATCGAGCCCTAGGCGCTGCAGGCCAGAGGTGGCCAGAATGATAGCGTCGAACTCGCCATCGTCGAGCTTCCCAAGGCGAGTCTGGACGTTGCCGCGCAGGTTGAGGATTTGCAGGTCCGGACGGGCTTCACGTATTTGTAGGCCACGACGTAGGCTGGCGGTACCGATGCGTGCACCTTCGGGCAGCTCGTCGATGCTGTTATAGTGGTTGGACACGAACGCATCGGTGGGGTCTGCCCCCTCTAAAATCACCGATAGCCCCAAGCCTTCGGGGAAGTGCATGGGTACGTCTTTCATGGAGTGAACGGCAATATCGGCGCGTCCATCCAGCATGGCGTCTTCAAGCTCCTTGACGAATAGCCCTTTGCCACCAATTTTGGAGAGAGGCGTATCGAGAATTTTGTCGCCTTTGGTGGAGAGGGGGACAAGCTCAACTTCCAGACCGCTATGTGCCGCCATCAAGCGGTCGCGGACGTACTCGGCCTGCCACATGGCCAACTGACTTTTACGCGTGGCGATGCGCAATTTAGTGATGGATGACACCTGATTCTCCCTTTGCCGCTGACACGGCGCGTCGAACTGTGATAATTCTCATCATAAAGCACCCAGCCACACAGTAAAAATAACCGGCCGAATTTAGGGCCAGCGCTGAACGCGTTTAACGCCTATTAGGAAATGCCATGCCCCCTGTTGAACCGCAAGGTAAGCTAGACCAATTCTTTCTGCTTTCGCAGGATTTGTTCTGCTGCATCGACTTTGCGGGCACGCTGCTCAGCATCAACCCAACCTTTGAGTCGTTACTGGGTTACCAAGCAGAAGCGCTGCTGGGTAGGCCCTGTGGTGTCGTGGTAGAGCCGCGTGATCATCCCGTTATCGAAGCAGCGTTGGCAAGGGTATGCCGGGGTGAAAAAATTAATGCCTTCGATATTTGTGCGTTAGCGGTAGATGGTAGGCGCGTTTGGTTGGAAGTGTCCGCTTCTGCCGGTGAGCAGGTGATTTATGTGATTGCCCGAGATATTTCTCGACGCAAAGCGGTGGAAAAGCAGCTACGGCGCAATCAGCGGCTGTTCCGTATTGCCGGTGAGACAGCGCATATAGGCGGCTGGTATATGGATTTAGCGGTGGGGCTGCCGATCTGGTCGGAGGAGGTGTGCCGCCTTCACGATATGCCTGTTGGTCACCAGCCCACGCTGGAGGAGGCGATTGCTTTTTACACGCCAAGCTCTCGGTCGCGTATTCAAGCCGTGTTTACCAACTGCTGTGAGAAGGGGATAAGTTTTGACGAAGAGCTGGAGATTATTACCCAGCAGGGGCGACGGCGTTGGGTGCGAGTGATTGGCCGAGCGGTGCGCGATGAGCTAGGGAAAATTATTCAAGCTCAGGGCTCTACTCAGGATATTACCGAGCGCAAAGACACTGAACGGCAGTTGGCGCTGCTGGAGCGCAGCGTGGAGTCTAGCACCAATGGCGTGGTCATTGTGGATGCTCAGCGCCCTGATCTGCCGATAGTGTATGTGAACGCTGCCTTTGAGCGCATCACCGGCTACTCGCGAGAGGCCGCGCTGGGCCGCAACTGCCGTTTTCTACAAGGAATCGACACGGACCCTGCGACCCAGGTGCAATTGCGCAAAGGCATCAAAGAGCAGCGCGATGTGCATGTGGTGATTCGCAACTATCGCCGTAACGGCGCGCCTTTCTGGAACGATCTTTATATCTCCCCGGTGCGCGATGAAGCTGGCGTAGTCACACATTTTATCGGCGCGCAAAACGATATTACCGCCCAGCGAGAGTATCAGGCCCAGCTGAGCCATAACGCCAATCACGATGCGCTGACCGGGCTGCCCAACCGGCTGTTGCTGGACCAGCGCCTTGCCCAAGGTTGTTTGTTAGCCAGGCGCTACCAGCGTTATTTAGCAGTGCTGTTCATTGATTTAGACGACTTTAAGCCAATCAATGACACCCTCGGCCATGAAGTGGGCGACTATATTTTGCTAGAGGTCGCCAAGCGCTTGGAGGAGGAGCTGCGCCCCTGGGACACCGTGGCCCGATTTGGCGGCGATGAGTTTATCGTGCTGTTGCCGGATTTAGCCCACGAAGACGATGTCTTACAGGTGGTCGAGCGGCTGCTGGCACGAGTTTCGGCACCTTACTGGTATCGCAGCAACGAGCTAAGAATTACTGCCAGTATTGGGATTGCCACCAACGATGGCACTATTCAAACGCCGCGTCAGCTCATTCAGCAGGCCGACCTTGCCATGTACAAGGCCAAACGCAGGGGGCGCAACACCTTTCAGTGGTATACCGACGAACTTAACCGCAAGGTCACCGAGCGGGTGAATTTGCGCCATGCCCTGCAGCAGGCCATTGAGCAGGAGCAGTTTGAGCTCCATTACCAGCCGCAAATTCACCATAGCGGGCGGGTCGCTGGAGTTGAAGCGTTGGTCCGTTGGTACCACCCAGAGCGTGGCAACATCCCGCCAGGGCAGTTTATTCCTTTGGCCGAGGATACCGGGCAGATTATTCCCATCAGTGAGTGGGTGATGGAAACCGCCTGCCGCGATGCGGTGGTGCTCAATGCCGAAAGCGCGACCCCCATAACCATGGCGATTAACGTATCACCCATGCAGTTTCAGCGCCCAGGATTTTTAGACTCCGTAAAGCAGGTGCTGGCGCGTAGTGGCTTGCCCCCCGCGCTATTAGAGCTGGAGCTGACCGAAGGTGTGTTAATGGATAGCGCCGAACACACCATTCAGGCTTTACAGGCCCTGCGCCAACTGGGCGTGCACATTGCGCTGGATGACTTTGGCACCGGTTTCTCAAGCCTTAGCTATCTAAAACGCCTACCCATCAATAAGCTGAAGGTTGACCGCTCGTTTGTGGGCGATGTGGCCGTTGATTCCCGTGACGCCGCTATTGTAGAGGGCGTTGTCACCATGGCAGATAAGTTGGGACTCGAGGTGTTAATTGAAGGCGTTGAAACCGCCGAGCAGTTTCACTTCCTGCGTACCCTGCAGTGCGGCCACTACCAAGGCTACTACTTTGCTCGTCCCATGGCCTTGAGTGCGCTGAAGGCATATTTGAAAACGCCGCTAGTAGTCGTTGCTAGCCAAGAATCTCCTGCCTCGTTATAAACACTGCCATAAAACGGCATGCCGCTCTACGCAGTGACTCTGGTACACTTTCTTTTAACGACTCCATTAGATTTGTCAGCAGGATATGTCTCCGATGAGCCAAGCTACGAACCAGTCTTGGGGCGGTCGCTTCAGCGAGCCCACCGATGCCTTTGTTGCACGCTTTACCGCGTCTGTGAACTTCGACCAGCGCCTAGCGCGCCAGGATATTCAGGGCTCGATTGCCCATGCCACCATGCTGGCGCGGGTGGGCGTGCTCACCGAAGAAGAGCGCGACGCCATTATTAACGGCCTGACCGACATTCAGGGCGAGATTGAACGCGGCGAGTTCAACTGGTCGGTGCCGCTGGAAGACGTGCACATGAACATCGAAGCACGCCTGACCGACAAAATCGGTATTACCGGCAAGAAACTGCACACCGGCCGCTCGCGCAACGACCAAGTGGCCACCGATATTCGCCTATTTATGCGCGATGAAATCGACGTGATCGAAGCGGAGCTGACACGCCTGCGTGACGGCATGATTGAGCTTGCCGAGCGCGAAGCCGACACCATCATGCCGGGCTTCACTCACCTGCAAACCGCGCAACCGGTCACCTTCGGCCATCATCTGCTGGCGTGGCAAGAGATGCTGGCCCGCGACCACGAGCGGCTGCTGGATTGCCGCAAACGGGTGAACGTAATGCCGCTAGGCGCCGCGGCCCTGGCGGGCACGACTTACCCCATTGACCGCCACGTCACCGCGGATCTGCTCGGCTTCGACCGCCCTGCTGAAAACTCGCTGGACGCCGTGTCGGATCGTGATTTTGCGATTGAATTCACCAGCTTCGCCAGCATTCTGCTGATGCACCTGTCGCGGATGAGCGAAGAGCTCGTGCTGTGGACCAGCGCGCAGTTCAACTTTATCGACCTGCCCGACCGCTTCTGCACCGGCTCCTCCATCATGCCGCAGAAGAAAAACCCCGACGTGCCTGAGTTGGTGCGCGGTAAAACCGGCCGTGTGTATGGCCATCTGATGGCGCTGCTGACGCTGATGAAGTCGCAGCCGCTGGCCTACAACAAGGATAACCAGGAAGACAAAGAGCCGCTGTTCGACGCCGTCGACACCGTGCGCGACTGTCTGAAAGCCTTTGCGGACATGGTGCCTGCCATCGAGCCGAAGAAAGAGAGCATGTACGAAGCGGCGCGGCGCGGCTTCTCCACCGCCACAGACCTGGCGGATTACCTGGTGCGTAAAGGCGTGGCCTTCCGTGATGCTCACGAGATCGTGGGTCTCTCCGTGGCCTACGGCCTGAAAACCAAGAAAGACCTCTCTGAAATGACCCTCGAAGAGCTGCAGCAGTTCTCCGATATCATTGAGCAGGACGTATTTGAAGTGCTGACGCTGGAAGGCTCGGTCGCTGCCCGTAACCACATTGGCGGCACGGCGCCTGACCAAGTGCGCGCCGCTGCAAACCGTGCGCGAGAAGCGCTGGCAGCCCTGAAAGGTGCGTCATGAAACGCAGTGCAATCATACTTAGCGCGCTGCTGATGGCCGCACTGCTGCTTGTTGGCTGTGGTCAAAAGGGGCCACTTTATCTGCCTGACGATACCAATGATTCGGCCACCGAGCAGGAGGGGTAATGGATCACTTTAACTACCGCGATGGCGTGCTCTACGCCGAAGATGTGCCGCTAACGCAGCTGGCCGCCGAGATGGGCACGCCCTGCTATGTCTACTCAAAAGCGACCTTTGAGCGCCATTTTCGCGCCTACACCGAAGCCTTGGGTGGCCACTCGCACTTAATCTGCTACGCGGTGAAAGCCAACTCTAACCTTGCCGTGCTGGGCCTTTTGGCCCGCATGGGTGCCGGGTTTGATATTGTCTCCGTGGGTGAGCTTGAGCGGGTGCTAAAAGCGGGCGGCGACCCCGCCAAAGTGGTGTTTTCTGGCGTGGCTAAGCAGCCCCATGAAATGGCGCGGGCGCTAGAAGTCGGCATCAAATGCTTTAACGTCGAGTCGCGCCCGGAGCTGGAGCGCCTGAATGCCGTGGCAGGTGAGCTGGGGAAAATCGCTCCGGTCTCGCTGCGCGTCAATCCTGATGTGGATGCGGGCACTCACCCTTATATCTCTACCGGCTTAAAGGATAACAAGTTTGGCATTCCGGTGGATGACGCGCTGGAGGTGTACCAACTGGCGGCCAGCCTGCCAAACCTGCGCGTGACGGGCCTGGATTGCCACATCGGCTCACAGCTGACCGAAACCGCGCCGTTCCTGGATGCCCTGGAGCGCCTGTTGGTGCTGATGGAGCGCCTTCGCGAGCGGGGCATCGAGATCGACCATCTGGATTTAGGCGGCGGCTTAGGCGTGCCCTACCGTGACGAGAAGCCACCCCAACCGTTCGATTACGCTAGCCAACTGCTGGCGCGCCTCTCCCGCTGGGAAGGCGGCGAAAAGCTCACGCTGCTGTTTGAGCCGGGTCGCTCTATTGCGGCCAACGCCGGGCTGATGCTCACCCGGGTAGAGTTCTTGAAACCCGGCGAGACCAAGAACTTTGCCATTGTCGATGCGGCCATGAACGACCTGATTCGTCCGGCGCTGTATCAGGCGTGGCAGGCGATTGTGCCGGTGGATACCCGCCAGCCTCGTGAGAACGCCACCTACGACGTGGTCGGCCCTGTGTGTGAAACCGGCGACTTCCTGGGTAAAGAGCGTGAGCTTGCTATCGCCGAAGGCGATCTGTTGGCAGTGCGCTCAGCCGGAGCTTACGGTTTTGTGATGGCGTCGAACTACAACAGCCGCCCGCGCCCGCCAGAGGTGATGGTGGATGGCGACACGTACCACGTGGTGCGCGCTCGGGAAACGCTGGAAAGCCTGTGGGCCGGTGAGGCGCTGCTGCCGGAAGGGGCGCGCTGATGCTGCTGCACTTCACCAAAATGCACGGCCTGGGCAACGACTTCATGGTGGTGGACCTGGTCACTCAGCGGGCGCGCCTGCGGGACGAGCAGATCCGCCAACTGGCGGACCGGCGCTTTGGCATTGGCTTTGACCAACTGCTGATCGTCGAGCCGCCCCGCGACCCGGACATGGACTTTCGCTACCGTATCTATAACGCCGACGGCAGCGAAGTGGAGAACTGTGGCAACGGCGCGCGCTGCTTTGCCCGCTTTGTGCGCGACCAGCGTTTAACCCACAAGCATGAAATCCATGTGGAAACCGCCGGTGGCCCGCTGGTGCTCAATGTTCAGCACGATGGCATGGTACGGGTCGATATGGGTAGGCCGCGCTTCAACCCGGCGACGCTGCCGTTTGAAGCGCCGGGTGATCAACCGCTGCATGAGATAGATGTAGGCGGTGAAACGCTGCAGCTTGGCGTGGTCTCCATGGGCAATCCCCATGCTGTCCTCCAGGTAGAGAGCGTGGATAGCGCCCCGGTGGAGCGCTTGGGGCCGCTGTTGGAGTCGCATCCTCGGTTTCCCAAGCGGGTCAACGTCGGCTTCATGCAGGTGGTCTCGCCCAGCGAGATTCGTCTGCGGGTGTTCGAGCGTGGCAGCGGTGAAACCCTGGCCTGCGGCACCGGTGCCTGTGCGGCGGTGGCCAGTGGGATTCGTCAGGGGCTTTTGAAGAGCCCAGTTAAAGTGCATTTGCCCGGCGGGCAGCTCAGTATCGAGTGGCCTGCCCCCGAAGCGTCACTCGTCATGGTGGGCCCTGCTACCCGCGTGTTTGATGGTCGGGTATCACTCAACTAATGCGAGGAGAACGGCGATGTCTCAAGCTCCTGAGCCGCGCAAAACGCTCGACCCTGACCAAGTAGCGTTTTGGCTGGCCCGTCACCCCGATTTTTTTATTGGCCGTGAAGGGCTGCTGCAGCAGCTCAAGGTTCCGCACCCAAATATCGACGGCGCTGTGTCGCTGCTGGAGCGGCTGGTGATCGACCTGCGCCAGCGAGCTGAAACGGCGGAAGGGCGGCTTGAGCATTTACTGGAAACCGCTCGTCATAACGAGGCTCAGTACCGTCGCCTGCGGGAAACGCTGCTCAGCTTAGTCGAAGCGGAAGACCGTGATGCCCTGGCCCAAGCGCTGGCGACTCAGCTTAGCGAGCGCTTTCAAACCCCGGCGATGGCCCTATGGTGTCCCGCGTCGTTAAGCGATGCAGAGTCCACGCCACCCCAGCCGCCACGCCATATTCTCGACCAGCACGCCAGCGCTCGCTTGGCGGCGCTGCTGGATGGCCGCACCAGTCGCTGCGCCAAGCTGAGTGTCAGCGATTGGAAGTGCCTACTGCCCCATACCAAAGCACCCCGTAAAGCGGGTTCCTGTGCGATTACACGCCTCTCGGCGGGGGAGCAGCTGGGTTATTTGCTGCTCGCTAGCCCCGACCCTGAATGTTACCGCGCCAGTATGGATACGCTGTTTACCGAGTACCTGGGCGATATTGTCGCGCGCCTACTGCTGCGGTTGGGATCGGAGCCGCATGGACAGCGATAGCTTGCTGGCAGACACGGTCACTAACTACTTAGCGCAGCTAGCCACCCATGCCAGCCCGGCCACGGTGGCGGCCTATCGTCAGGATTTATCCGCCTTTTGCCAGTTTGCCGAACAGCGTGGCATCACTCAGGCCAGCGCGCTGGACACGGCGCTGGCGAGAGCCTTTTTAGGCGCTGAACGTAGCCGGGGGCTGGCGCCGAGAAGCCTAGCCCGCCGACGTGCGGCGCTATCTCGCTTTGCCGATGCGTTAGTGCAGCATCGCGTGTTGGCAGATAACCCGGTCAGCCTACTGCGCACCCCTAAGCAGCCCAGTCATCTGCCCAGACCGCTGGATGTGGATGCGCTGGCGCGCTTTCTGGATACGCCCCATGACGGCTCGCCGCTGGCGCTTCGCGACCAAGCCATGCTGGAGCTTTTCTACTCCAGCGGCCTGCGCTTAGCCGAGCTGGCGGCGCTGGATATGAGCCACTTAACGGCCAATCATGTGCGGGTGATGGGTAAGGGCAGCAAGCCCCGCCAAGTGCCGGTGGGACGGCGTGCCCAGCAGGCGCTGGAAGCGTGGCTCACCTGCCGGGCCAGTTTGGCGGCCAGCGCTGAAACGGCGCTGTTCGTTGGTCAGCGGGGGCAGCGGTTGGGGCATCGAGCGATCCAGAAACGCTTAGCGCAGCTCTCGGTGGTGCGCGGCCTGCCCGAACACCTTCACCCCCACCGCCTGCGCCACTCTTTTGCTAGCCACCTGCTGGAATCTAGCCAGGATCTGCGGGCCGTGCAGGAGCTGCTGGGTCATGCCAATCTATCCACTACTCAAGTGTATACGCGGCTGGATTGGCAGCACTTGGCAGAAAGCTACGATGCCGCCCACCCGCGCGCCAAACGCCGCCCCAGTGAGAGTTAATCATGGTCACGTTAGACGCCATCACCTTTGATTTGGATGACACCCTATGGGACAACCAGGGCGTCATGCTGAAAACCGAAGAGGGCCATTACCGCTGGCTGCTGGAAGCGCTGGCAGCATGGCGTGCTGCCCGTCAAGAGGCGCCTCTACCGTTAACGTATGAGGAGGGCGTGGCGGATTACCTGCAGCGCCGCCAGCAGTGGGCAAGCCAAGTGCCTGAACGGCGAGGTGACTTTACCTGGCTAAGGCTACGAGCGTTGGAGGCCCAATTGGAAACCAGCGGTTTGCCACGCAGCGCTGCGTTGTTATGGGCCGCTGCGGCAATGAATGAGTTCCACCGCCTGCGGGTGCAGGTCACGCCGCACCCAGAGGCTGCTGGGCTGCTATCGGCGCTTGCCGAGCGCTATCGGCTAGCGGCGATTACCAACGGCAATATTCACCTTAAGCGCCAGCCATTGGCGGCCCATTTTCCGGTAGCGATTGCCGCTGGAGAGCTGCTGGCTCCCAAGCCTGACCCCAAGCCTTTTCTCACTGCGTTGGAGCGACTGAATACCGTACCGCAGCGCGCCATGCACGTGGGCGACTCCTGGAATGAGGACGTGCTTCCCGCCCAGCAACTGGGTATGCATGCCGCCTGGGTGGCTGAATGCGGCGACCAAACGCTGCCCGAGCGGGTGCACCGTGTTGCTCATGTCAAAGAGCTGCCGGAGCTGATTGAGTGGCTGGAAAAACGCGCCTAGACCACGCCTATTAACGGGCGTCTTCTGGGGTGTGCAGCCACTGGTCTAGTTTTTGGGAAAGGGTATCGACCCCGTCGCGTTTCAGCGATGAAAACAGCTGTACCGATACGAGGTCTTCCCACTCTTTTAAGCGGGAGCGCACTTTCTGCAGGGCGGCGCTGGCTGGGCCACGCTTCAGTTTGTCGGCTTTGGTCAGCAGAATATGCACCGGCATCCCGCGCTGGTCAGCATAGTCGAGCATCATTTGGTCGAACTCGGTCAGCGGGTGGCGCACGTCCATAAGCAGCACTAAACCACGTAGGCTAAAACGGCCGCGCAGGTAGTCAGAAAGATGCTTTTGCCACTCGATTTTGACCGCTTCAGGCACTTTAGCGTAGCCATAGCCGGGCAAATCCACTAAGCGGCGCGACTCGTCGTTCATCACAGTGAAGAAGTTGATGAGCTGGGTTCGGCCCGGGGTGCGCGAGGTGCGCGCCAGCGCATTTTGCTGGGTTAGCGCGTTAATGGCGCTGGATTTACCGGCATTTGAGCGTCCGGCAAACGCTACTTCTGCACCGGTATCGTCAGGACACAGTGCCAGGGTTGGCGCGCTGATCATAAAACGCGCCGTGGGGTAGTTCAGCCGAGGGACTGGGCTATCATGGGGGGTAGACATGGAATTAATCCTGAAAAACAAGCGTATAACACGGCCCGCTGGCCAACCCTAGTGTGAGAGAGAGCGGTACCGCGACGAATTACCCCAAAAGCAGACCTGGACTTGCATTCCCGCCGCTAGGGTGATTCGTTATAATGCAAGCGGTTTATAACTGCGACCTGGGGCGCTAGTGTACCATCGCGCTTTAGCCAGCAGCGACCAACACGACATTGTTGTTCGTTTTGGCGGAGCTGACCCTGGTAATGTGCTGAACCTGGGCAGCGCCCAGGGTGCGTACCAGTCAATAATCAAACGGCATAGTGGATTAGCAATGAGAAAGTTACTGGCAAGCCTGGCAATTACCATGGGTGCCGTTGGCACCGCCCACGCCCAAGCGGACCTTCAAGCCGACGCTGACGCAGCGGCAGGACGTGAACTCGCCCAAACCTGTGCTGCCTGTCATGGTCAGCAGGGCATTAGCGCAGTGGGTACCTTCCCCAACCTGGCAGGGCAGCAGATGTCCTATCTGGCCAAACAGATCATGGACATTCGTGACGGCAACCGTGTCGTCCCACAGATGGCCGGTTTGGTCGATGACTACTCAGACCAAGATGCTTGGGACGTCGCTGCCCACTTTGCAGGCCAAGAGGCTAACCTCGGTCAAACCAGTGATGAAGACGCTGAGTTGCTGGCCCGCGGTGAAGAGCTGTATCGCGCAGGCGATATGTCTAAAGGCATTCCCGCCTGTAGCGCTTGCCACACTCCCACCGGGGTAGGTATTGGTAGCGCTGTGTATCCGGCTCTTTCTGGTCAGCATGCGGAATATACCATCTCCACGCTGCAAGCATTTGCCTCGGGTGACCGCACCAATAGCCCGAACAATCTGATGGGCGATATCGCTTCCAAAATGAGCGACCGGGACATGGAAGCCGTGGCCAACTACGTGCTGGGCTTGAACTAATTTCCCTGCTGTTGGCCTCCCCATTCTGTAAAACATCCGCAGAATGGGGAACCTGTCTGACACACTAACGGTCACAGGCTCACTTTTGTTGGCCGCTTATTTGGAGAATGCTCGTTATGTTGAAAACGTTGATGGTCGCGCTTGCTGGTCTTGGCCTGTCTGCTGCGGTAAGTGCCCAGGAGCTGGTAGAAGGTCAGCACTACACGTTGCTTGAGTCGCCGGTAGCTACCCAGGTAGACGAAGATCAGATTGAAGTGACCGAAGCGTTCTGGTTTGGCTGCCCGCACTGCTACCGGCTGCAAACGCCAGTAAACGAGTGGTACGAAACCCTGGATGACGATGTCAGCATTGTCAAAATGCCAGCGACCATGGGCGGTGACTGGAACACCCATGCCACGGCCTTCTATGCGGCCAAATCGCTGGGTATTGAAGAGGAGCTGCATGCGGATTTCTTCGATGCGATTCACCAGGATGGCCGTTCACTGACCGACGCTGACAAGATTGCGGAATTCTTCTCTGATTACGGCGTTAGCGAAGAGGAAGCCAAACAGGCGCTCACCGCCTTTAGCGTACGTAGTGAGGTCAATAAGGCCAACAGCCGTATGCGTGAAATGCGCCTGATGGGGGTTCCTGCGCTGATTGTGGATGGCCGCTATGTAGTGTCACCGCAGTCGGCAGGCAGCTTGGAAAACATGCCGCAAATCGCTGACGCGTTGATCGAAAAAGTTCGCAGCGAGCGCACACAATAACGGTGCTTGAGCACGGCCACACAGGCGGACAGACACGTTCGCCTGCGTCCCCGTCCACCTCCGCGCTGGTTGAGCGTGGTCATATCCGGCTGCTAACGTTTAATTTGCAGGTGGGCATTCAAACCTCAGCCTACCACCACTATCTCACGCGGAGCTGGCAGCACGTGCTGCCTAATCCTCAGCGGCTTAAGCGTTTAGCGCTGGTAGGTAGCGTATTAGAGCAGTTTGACGTGGTGGGGCTGCAGGAGGTGGATGGTGGAAGCTTTCGCTCCAGCCGTGTGAATCAGGTGGAGTACTTAGCCGCCCAGGCCAAGTTTCCTCACTACTTCCAGCAACTTAATCGTAACCTAGGCCATTTTGCACAGCATAGTAATGGTCTACTTTCACGTTTAACCCCTAGCCATATTGAAGAGCACCGGCTACCTGGAATGTTGCCTGGACGCGGCGCTATTCACGTGCGCTACGGCGAAGGCCCTGATGCCCTGCATATTTTTGTGGCGCATTTGGCACTTAGCCACCGTGGCCGTGTGCGCCAGCTCAATTATTTAAGCGATATTATTGAGCCGTTGCGCCATGTGGTGGTGATGGGTGATTTAAATTGTACGCCTGAGCAGCTCCATGCTCACGAGCGGTTTAGTACGTCATTGCCGCTACACCCGGTCAAGCCGCTGCTTAGCTATCCGTCGTGGCAGCCGCGCCGCGCGTTGGACCATATTCTGCTCTCGCAAACCCTTGAAGCGGCCGATGTGCGCGTGCTGGATCACCTGTTCTCTGACCACCTGCCGATTGCAGTTGATTTGCCGCTGCCAGCGGCGTGTCTCGCGGCGATTCAACCAAGCGTTTAACAATAAGCTCGCAGAACGCTTGTCGGGCGCTGCATTGTCTGCGTATATGCGCTATTGTCTGGGGCGCTGACCCCCCCTTAGTCGTTTTACGCGAGACACTTCCATGTCGGACACAACACAACTACCTGCGTTTATCGGTGCGCTGGACCGCGCTTCGGAGTGGTTCGGGCGTACCCTTGCGTGGCTGATCATCATTATGATGCTGATTCAGTTCGCGATTGTACTGCTTCGTTATATGTTCAGTGTGAATAGCATTTTTATGCAAGAGCTGGTGATGTACATGCACGCCAGCGTCTTCATGCTCGCTGCTGCTTACACCTTTCGCCACGATGGCCACGTGCGCGTCGATATTTTTTATCGAGGCATGACACCCCGCCGACAAGCACTCGTAAATATCCTGGGCATCCTCCTGCTCATGATTCCGGTGATGGTGTTTGTCATCGCGTCAAGCTATGGCTACGTCGCTAACTCCTGGCGCATCATGGAAACCTCCTCAGATTACGGTGGCATCCCCGCTGTATACGCACTGAAAACGCTCATTCCAGTTTTTGCCTTATTGATGATTATTCAAGGCCTGATTGAACTAGTGCGCAATGGCTATATCTTCACCGGGCGGATAACGCCGCCAGCCGCCGATGAAAATCACCTTGAGGAGCGTGTTTGATGCTCGAATTTATGCCGCTTATTCTGTTTGCCGCCATCTGTATCGTGTTGATGTTCGGCTTTCCTGTGGCGCTTTCGCTAGCGGGAACCGCGTTGCTGTTTGCTGGCATTGGGCTAGGCCTGGAAGCCGTTGGTATTGATGCCAATTTTGATAGTGGCTACCTTGCCGCCCTGCCGAACCGGCTCTACGGCATTATGACCAACCAGACACTCCTGGCGGTGCCGCTGTTTGTGTTAATGGGCGTGCTGCTAGAGAAGTCAAAAGTGGCCGAAACGCTGCTGGATGCCATGGCGCTGCTGTTTGGCTCCATGCGCGGTGGCTTAGGTATTTCGGTCACGCTGGTGGGTATGTTGATGGCCGCCTCCACGGGCATCGTGGGTGCCACCGTGGTGACCATGGGCCTGATGTCACTGCCTACCATGCTTAAGCGTGGCTACAGCACCTCTCTTGCCACCGGTACCATCTGCGCCACCGGCACGCTTGGGCAGATTATTCCGCCTTCCATTGCCCTGGTACTGCTGGGCGACGTGCTCTCTTCTGCATATCAGCAAGCACAGCTGGATATGGGGATCTTCAGCCCGAAAACGGTCTCGGTTGGCGATCTGTTTATGGGCGCGCTGGTGCCAGGCCTGATTCTCGTCGTCATGTACATGATCTACGTGGGTTTGGTGGCGTTTTTCCGCCCCAGCATGGCGCCCGCGGCTGACCGCGAAGAGCTGATGGCAGAGCTTGGCCACACCTCGGGGTTAGGCATCCTGTTGCTCAAAGGCTTGGTGCCGCCGGTGGTGCTGATTGTGGCGGTACTGGGTTCTATCCTGAGTGGCTTTGCGACACCCTCCGAAGCCTCGGCCGTGGGTGCCTTTGGTGCGCTGGTGCTGGCGTTGGCCTATCGCCAGTTGGACTGGGCCACCCTGAAAGAGGTGCTGCGCTCTACCACCCATGTAACCACCATGGTGTTTCTGATTCTGATCGGTGCGGCGCTATTTTCGTTAGTGTTCCGTGCCTACGGCGGTGAACACATGGTCACCGAGCTGTTTGAAGGCATGCCGGGGGGCGTGGTCGGGGCGACGATCATTGTCATGCTGGTAATCTTCCTGCTGGGCTTTATCCTCGACTTTATCGAAATCACCTTTGTGGTGGTGCCGATCGTCGGGCCGATTCTGCTGGCCATGGGGTTAGATCCGATCTGGCTGGGTATCATGATCGCCATTAACCTGCAGACTTCGTTCCTAACCCCGCCGTTCGGCTTCGCACTGTTTTATCTGCGCGGCGTGGCACCGCCATCGGTGCCTACCTCGGCGATTTATCGCGGTGTGGTGCCGTTTATCTTGATGCAGTTAGGCATGCTGTTGCTGCTAACGTTTTTCCCGCAGCTGGCAACATGGCTCCCGACCCAGTTCTAATGTGTTCTGAGTTGAAAAATAACCCTGCTATCAACGCAAGGGAGTGGCAACCTTAACCAAAAGCAGCCAAGCTGCAGACACATAATGGCTTGTAACAACCCGCCTGGCGGCAAGCGTCAGGTGGGTATTCCCTACCCATAACAGCAATAAAATAAGCAAGAGGGTTCACACATGAAAGCCAAAGCACTGCCTGTCGCCATTGCCATGACGACTGCTCTTTCTTCCAGCCTGCTGGTGGTTTCAAGCTTCGATAACCAAGCTCAGGCGCAAGAGACTTTCCGCTGGAAAATGGTCACTTCCTGGCCGAAAAACTTCCCCGGTGTGGGTCAAGGCCCTGAGCGGCTCTCCCAGCTCGTCGAGGAGATGTCCGATGGCCGGTTGACCATCGAAGTCTTCGGAGCAGGTCAGCTCGTGCCAGGATTCGAAGTGTTCGATGCGGTGGCAGACGGCACCGCTGAGCTGGGCCACTCCGCCTCCTATTACTGGAAAGGTAAAGCGCCTGCGGCACAGTTCTTTGCCGCCGTACCGTTCGGTATGAACGCCCAGGAAATGAATGCATGGCTCAGCTACGGCGGTGGTATGGAGCTGTGGAACGAGCTTTATGATGATTTTGGCGTCGATGTGTTGGTCGCAGGGGCCTCCGGTGTACAGATGGGCGGCTGGTACAACAAAGAGATCAACTCGGTCGCTGACCTTGACGGCTTGAAGATGCGTATGCCGGGCCTTGGTGGTGAAGTCATGAGCCGTATGGGCGTGGCGATTGTGAACATGCCGGGCGGCGAGATCTTTACATCGCTGCAGTCGGGAGCGATTGATGCTACTGAGTGGATCGGCCCCTACAACGATTTAGCCTTTGGCCTGCACCAGGCGGCCGATTATTACTATTACCCTGGCTGGCATGAGCCGACGGTGATGTTTGAGGCCATCATCAATGAAGAGGCCTGGGCAGAGCTACCCACTGACTTACAGGCAATTCTGCGTACCGCGATCAGTGATGTGAACCAAAGCGTCTTGGATGAGTATACCGCTCGCAACAACGACGCGCTGGAAACCTTGGTGAATGAGCATAACGTTGAGCTGCGTCGCATTCCTGACGACGTGTTAGCCCAAGCTCGCGAACACTCAGCTGAGGTAGTGGGTGAACTGGCCGCCTCCAGCGAGCTAGCGACCCGGATCTACGACTCTTACCGCGCCTTCCAGGATAAAGTAGAAGATTACCACGCGATTTCTGAGCAGGCGTACTACAACGCCCGTAACCCGGAAGGTGACAACTCGCAGTAACAGGTGTAGCGCAGTACCCTTACCATGGCCGCCTTCGGGCGGCCATTTTGTTATAGGCAGGCTAGGGTTGCGATTAAAGCAGCGTAAGCGCCACCGCTTGGGTATCCTAGGGCAGATACTGTTCTGTCTCGTAAGGAGCGCTATGTCTACCGAATCCCGCCTTCGTAATGTGCTCACCATTGCAGGCTCCGACCCTTCCGGTGGTGCTGGGCTGCAGGGCGATTTAAAGACGTTTTCTGCCCTGGGTGTGTATGGCACAAATGTCATCACTGCGGTGATTGCCCAGAACACCTGTGGCGTGGCCTCGGTGTATCCGGTTTCCCCACAGGCAATTCGTGAGCAACTTGAACACCTGTTAAGCGATGTGACCATTGATGCGGTGAAAATCGGCATGGTAGCCAGCCACGATGTGGCCGAAGTGATTGCCGATGTACTGCGCCAGCAGCGCCCGCGTTGGATCGTGCTCGACCCGGTGATGGTGGCGAAGAGCGGTGACATCCTGGTGGATGACGCGGGTATTCGCGCCGTAAAAGAGATTTTAGTGCCGTTAGCGGATGTGATTACTCCTAACCTGCCGGAAGCCGCCGTGCTGCTCGATTCCCCATCGCCCGCCAGCCTGGACGAGATGGAAGCACTGCTGCCCAAGCTGGTGGGGCTAGGCGCGCCCTATGTGGTGCTGAAAGGCGGCCACTTACGGGGTGATACCTGCCCGGATCTGCTGGCGACCCCTAACGGTCATCAGTGGCTGCCCGCCTCACGCATTGCTACTGAGAACCTTCATGGCACGGGCTGCGCGCTCTCATCAGCCATTACGGCTTGCCTAGCCAAGTTGCCGGAAGATGCTAGCGCAGAGGCCCCAGAGCAGGCTATTACGGAGGCAAAGCAGTGGCTTCATCATGCTCTGGCCGCTAGCCATCGCTTAAGTGTTGGCAAAGGGCGTGGCCCGGTGCATCACTTTCATGCCTGGTGGTAAATCCATCGCTGACGTGTTGAGGGCGCAGAGTCTCCTTGCGGGATAGGCCAACGGGCACCATGCTGAAGGGTGTCCGTTTGTTTGCCTACTAGGCTGAGCTGTTCGGCCAAGGAGCTGCCCATGTCCCGCACGCTGCTGTTTGCCACCGACCTCTCCCAGGAAAACCGCGCGGCCTTTGCCCGCGCGCTGCGCTTAGCCCACCAGCAGGGCGCGCAGCTTGATACCCTTCACGTGCTTGACCCTTACCTTCCGCATCGCATGCTCCATGACCTGGAGCGTGCCGTCAACGACGATATTAGCGCGACGCTCACCGACCTGCGCGAAGATTACGCCTTGGAACTGCCATCGCTGATGATTCAAACGGTGGTGGGGGAGCCTCATGTAGAAATCGTGAGGGAAGCCCACGAGCGTCAGGCGTCGCTCATCGTGCTGGGTATGCACCGCAAACGTGGTCAAAAAGACCTGCTTTACGGCACCACCATGATGCGTATTTTGCGTAGCGCGCCGTGCCCCGTGGTGGTGGCGTCTTACCTGCCTACTCAGCCGTGGCAACATATTGTGGTGCCTATCGACTTCTCGCTGACGGCTCGGCAGACCCTGAAAGAAGCGCTGATTCGCTTTCCTGAGGCCAAGCTAACGCTTCTACACGCCTGGAGCCTGCCCGGCGAATTGGAGCTGGGGAATCAAGCATTCTACGCCCAGTGGCGTGACCACGAGGTCAGTCGCCTGCGGGAAGCGCTGGATAACGAAGTCGAGAGCCTGCTGCGGGAGCTGGATGGCGTGCCGGACATTGAACTGGCGTTAGAGCCGGGCCAGCCATGCGATGTACTCCACGACTATGTTAAACGGCACTCGCCGGACTTGGTCATGTTAGGCAGCCGCAGCCGACCACATCAAACTAATCCGCTAACCGAAATGCTGCTTAGTGAGCCCCACTGCGATGTGATGCTCTGTCGGCCTTGGTAAAGGCTTTGTGGCGGCGCAATGACTCCTCAATCGAGTGGTTGTATGGAGCCTTTATGAGCTGGTTGTGTGTGTATAGCTATGCATAGTGTTACCCAAACCAACAAAGAGTACGCAGCTGCTAGCAGCGGCACTGGTCGTGACGAGCGTAGCGCCCAGTAACGCGGCTAGCAGCTGCGTCTCGCGCTCAATGGCGAAACGCTCTATGAAGATAGCAGCGCCGAGTTTGCCAGGCTGAAATTGAACTCGCTTGGGTCAGCACTCACCTGCGTTTACACTCTGCCCTTTCAACAGCGCCTAATGAACGGACGAAGGGGCAAGCGTGAAAGCACTGATTCAACGGGTTAAGAGCGCCAGTGTCACGGTGGAAGGCAACAGCGTCGGTGCCATCGGCCATGGGCTGCTGGCACTGGTGGGGGTGGAGAAAGGTGACAGCGAGGTGGATGCCGATAAGTTACTGCATAAGCTGCTTCACTACCGCGTGTTTAGTGACGAGGCGGGCAAGATGAACCATAACCTGCAGCAGGCCCAGGGTGGGCTGCTGCTGGTATCACAGTTCACGCTCGTTGCCGATACCCGCAAGGGTCTACGCCCTAGCTTCTCCAGCGCCGCCCCGCCCGACGAGGGGGAGCGGCTGTTTAACTATCTGGTAAGTCAGGCCCGCGCCGCTTGGCCCCATATTGCGGAAGGGCAGTTCGGCGCGGACATGCAGGTTGCCCTGGTCAACGATGGGCCGGTCACCTTTTTGCTAGAAAGCTAGGGCTGATCAGGCGTTTTCGCTGGCCAGCAGCTCGGCTTCCATGGCCTCTAACGCCTCTTCTGCAGCGAACCATGTCTGCTCGGCGGCATCCAGGCGCGCTTTAATCTCCGCCTGCTTGGCGAGTGCTTGGGTCAGCTCTGCCTTGCGGGTGCTGTCGGTGTAGAGCTCGGGGTCGGCGAGTACCGCTTCTACTTCCTCAAGTGCCTGCTGCGCTTTTTCCATGCTCTTTTCCGCCTGGTCGCGCTCTTTTTTCAGAGGGCGCAGCTTTTCGCGCAGCTCCGCTGCTGCTTTGCGGGCGGCTTTACGGTCGCCGCTGGGCTGTTGGCTCTGGCGTTCGCTCTTTTCGCTACGGGCGTCGCGGCGGTTCTCTTCCAACCGCGCCTTAAGCCAAGCCCGGTAATCCTCCAAGTCGCCGTCGAAGGGCTCAACCCGGTGGTCGGCCACCCGCCAAAACTCATCCACCGTGGCACGCAATAGGTGTCGGTCGTGCGAGACCAGGATGACCGTGCCCTCAAAGCTTGCCAGCGCCTCGGTCAGCGCTTCGCGCATTTCCAGATCCAAGTGGTTAGTGGGCTCATCGAGCAGCAGCAGGTTGGGCTTTTGCCAGGCCACGAGTGCAAGTGCCAGGCGTGCTTTCTCACCGCCAGAGTAAGTGGCCACCTCGCCAAAGGCGTCATCGCCTTTGAAGCCAAAGCCACCTAGGAAGTTGCGAATTTCTTGATCACTTGCTGTGGGAGAGAGGCGTTGTACATGCACAAAGGGCGTGGTGGTCACGTCCAGGCTTTCTAACTGATGCTGAGCAAAATAACCAATGGCTAAATGTTCACCGGGTACGCGTTTGCCTTCTAACAGCTCAAGCTCGCCCGTGAGTGACTTGATCAGGGTCGATTTACCCGCACCGTTCGGACCTAATAAGCCGATACGGCTCCCGGGGAGTAGCGTAATGTTGACCTTCTCTAACTGAGCGATATCGCCCGCTTCGCCGCGATAGCCAAGGGTGGCTTGGTCCAGCACCAGCAGCGGGTGCGACGTTTTATCAGCGGCAGGCAAGGTAAAGTGGAAAGGGGAGTCCGTGTGGGCGACGGCGATATCCCCCATGCGTTCTAGCATTTTTACCCGGCTTTGCGCCTGCTTGGCTTTTGTTGCCTGAGCGCGAAAGCGGGCAATAAAACGTTCAATCTCTTCACGGCGGGCCTGCTGCTTGGCCGCTTCAGCCTGTTGCAGCGCGAGCTTTTCGGCCCGCGTGCGCTCAAAGCGAGAGTAGTTGCCCCGGTAAAGCTCTAGCGTTTGGTGATGCATATGCACAATGTGATCGCACACAGCATCAAGAAAGTCGCGGTCGTGAGAAATCAGCAGCAGCGTGCCGGGGTAGCGGGTGAGCCACTGCTCTAGCCACAGCAGGGCGTCCAGATCCAGGTGGTTGGTCGGCTCATCGAGCAGCAGCAAGTCGGAAGGCATGAACAGCGTACGGGCAAGATTGACCCGCATTCGCCAGCCGCCGGAAAAATCTGAAAGCGGGCGCATCAGGTCCGACTGGACGAAGCCCAGCCCCACCAGTAGCTGGGCCGCGCGGGATTCGGCGGTGTAGCCATCCAGCGTTTCGATCAGCCCGTGTAGCTCCGCTTCGCGATGGGCATCGCCCGCTTCCCGAGCGGCGAGCAAATCGGCTTGCGCCTTGCGCAATGCGTGATCGCCATCCAGCACGTACTCCACGATGGGGCGATCCAGCGCCTCCACTTCCTGGGCCATGTGGGCGATCCGCTGGCCACCGCTCATCTCTACATCGCCCTGGTCCGGGCCCAGCTCGCCCAGCAGGAGTTTGAATAGACTCGACTTACCGGCACCGTTGGCTCCAATGATGCCGGCCTTGACGCCGTTATGGAGCGTCAGATCGGCGTTTTCTAGGAGCGTTTGCGTGCCCCGTTGCAGGGCGACTTGGCGCAGTGCGATCATGTTTTCTCCCGAAAAAAGTGGGTAAACCAATGCGCGATTCTAACCGATTGCAGCGCTTGCAGCAGAGGCCGCTGTGGGATTTTGCCTTAGCGCTTTATGCAAAGCCTGGCGTAGAGCACGCCTGTCTCATCTTGCAAGATGAGGCAGGCGTGGATGTGTGCGAGCTGCTGTTTCACTGTTGGCTTTATGAGCATGGCTTAGCTGCTGAACCCGGCCCACTGAAGGCGATACGTGAGGAGCGATGCCGCTGGCAGCAGCAGGTGACGGCCCCGCTGCGCCAACTGCGCCGAGGATTAAAACCCCAAGCCGCCCAGAGCGAATCCATCAGCACGCTGCGTAAAACGCTACAAACCGCTGAAATTCAAGCCGAACGTGAAAATCTTCAATGTTGGCAACAGTGGGCGTTACTCTCATCGGAGCAGGAGGTGAGTGTAATAAAAGGCAGCATAAACCAGCACAATGTTGCACAGTGGCTGCAAGATACGCTGTTTTCGGCACCGCTTGACAACCGTTCGCCGCAAGCGTCACGCGTACGCGAAAACACACAAACGGCACTAATGGCCCTGACAAGCCAGCTTGACCGCTGTGATCCACCACGCTAGCCTGAATTTAAGCTGTTTTTGATCAACCCGCGTTGGCAGCGCTTATTTCGCCCGCTAACCCACAGCAATGCATACAAAGTTACGAATGACGTTTCTGCGTGTTAGCGGCTGAGCCTGAAAGTGAAGCAGCACGGGATAGACAAAAATTAGATTCTGGCGCTCTCGTACGGCGCGCTTACCACTGCTAGGGGAACTCTGCATGAAGGCAAGCAAATTAGTTTCAACTCGTTCCGTTACCACCAAATTAATCACTACGGCAAGCGTAGGTGCTCTGCTGTTGGGCCTAAGCGCCACTGCCCAGGCGGATAACTGGCGTTATGCCCACGAAGAGTACGAAGGCGACGTGCAGGATGTGTTCGCTTACGCGTTTAAAGAGTACATCGAAGAGAACTCCGACCACTCTGTACAAGTTTACCGTTTTGGTGAGTTGGGTGAGTCTGATGACATCATGGAGCAGACTCAGAACGGCATTCTCCAGTTTGTTAACCAGTCGCCTGGTTTTACTGGTGCACTGATTCCAGAAGCCCAGATCTTCTTTATTCCTTACCTGCTGCCGACCGACGAAGAGACCGTTCTAACATTCTTCGACGAGAGTAAAGCGATCAATGAAATGTTCCCGGAGCTTTATGCGGAACAGGGACTTGAGCTGCTGAAGATGTACCCAGAGGGTGAAATGGTAGTCACTACCGACGAGCCGATCAGCTCGCCGGAAGATATGGATAATAAGAAAATCCGTACCATGACCAACCCGCTGCTGTCGGAAACCTACGACGCCTTTGGTGCGACGCCGACGCCGCTGCCCTGGGGTGAAGTTTACGGTGGCCTGCAGACCGGTATTATCGATGGTCAGGAAAACCCGATTTTCTGGATCGAGTCCGGCGGTCTGTATGAAGTATCTCCGCACCTGACCTTTACCGGCCATGGCTGGTTTACCACTGCCATGATGGCCAATCAGGACTTCTACGAAGGCCTGTCTGACGAAGATAAAGAGCTGGTGCAGGAAGCCTCCAACGCGGCTTACGACCACACCATTGAGCACATCAAAGGTCTGGCCGACGAAGCACTCGCCAAGATTCAGGAAGCGTCTGATGAAGTCACCGTCACGCGTCTGAACGAAGAGCAGATCCAAGCGTTCCGTGATCGTGCGCCGCAGGTTGAGGAAGTGTTTCTCGAAATGACGGGCGATCGCGGTGAAGAGCTGTTGCAGCAGTTCAAGGCGGACCTTGAAGCCGTTAACAGCGACTCCTAATGGGTTAGCGCTTTTACGTTAATCAAGTAACGTCATAAGGGGCAGCCAGCGCTGCCCCTTTTTTGTTGCCAAAGTGCCCTGCAGGTGAGTGGGTTCATCGGCGCAGCTCGCCCCACCACGAAAAAATGTGTACCTCGGCGGCGTAACACAGAAAAATCTACGTACATCCAGCGTTGAAGCGAAAAGAGTCATTACCCGTTACGCTACAAAATGAAGCAAGGCCGAACATACTCCGTTCGGTGGTCAGTGACGGGAGAGTCGCTACGCTGAGATAGCAAGCGACCACGCTGGGTTTAAAGGAGAACGGCCATGACCGAAGAAGAGTCCGAAAAGAGCTACCGGTCCGGTTTGCCCGGGTTTTTGGGAGTGATCGACACTGCAATTAGCAAAATCGAGTCAGTGATACTGGCGATGGGGGTTTTGCTAATGGCGCTGAATACGGTCACCAACGTGATTGCCCGCTTTGTATTCGGCAATAGCATTATGTTCTCAGGTGAGCTGAACCGTATCTTGATTATCATGATTACCTTTGCGGGCATTGGTTACGCTGCCCGCCACGGTCGTCATATTCGGATGTCGGCGATTTACGATGCGCTGCCGGTGGGTGGCCGTAAAGTATTGATGATCGGCATTGCGTTCCTCACCTCGCTGGTGATGTTTTTCCTACTTTATTACTCGGTGGTGTACATCCTCGACCTGTATAGCAAAGGGCGCGTGCTGCCGTCGCTAGGTTTGCCGGTATGGATTATTTATATCTGGGTGCCCATGGGCTTTTTGATTACCGGGATTCAGTACATGCTGACCGCGATTAAAAACCTGACTACCCGAGACGTGTATCTCTCGACTGGGGTTGTGGACGGCTACAAAGATACCGAAACAGAAGTGTAAAGCAGGGATTGCACCCTAGGGGAACGCTATGACGACGATAATGGTAGTCACCATGATTGCCCTGCTGCTGCTGGGCTTTCCAATGATGATCCCGCTGATCACCGCCGCGGTGATTGGCTTCTATATGATGTTTAACGGCTTTGGCCAAATGGATACGCTGATTCAGCAGATGATGGCGGGCATTCGCCCTGCCTCGCTGATCGCCGTACCGATGTTTATTCTGGCCGCCGATATTATGACTCGTGGGCAATCCGCGAACCGCCTGATTGATATGGTGATGTCGTTTATTGGCCATATTAAAGGTGGGCTGGCGGTGAGTACTGCCGCTTCTTGTACGCTGTTTGGGGCGGTATCGGGTTCGACCCAGGCCACCGTGGTGGCTGTGGGGTCTCCGCTGCGTCCGAAGATGTTAAAAGCGGGCTACTCTGATCCCTTTACGCTGGCGCTGATTATTAATGCCAGTGACATTGCCTTTTTGATCCCACCCAGCATCGGCATGATTATTTATGGGGTGATTTCCGGTACCTCGATTGGCGAGCTGTTTATCGCTGGGATTGGGCCGGGCCTGTTAATACTGTTTATGTTCTCTGCCTACTGCATCGTTTATGCCATCGTAAAAGATGTTCCTACCGAAGAGCGTGCCAGTTGGAAAGAGCGGGCCACCGCCGTGCAAAAAGCGCTCTGGCCGCTGGGTTTCCCGGTGATTATCGTGGGTGGTATTTACGGCGGTATCTTTAGCCCCACCGAAGCGGCGGCAGCCTGTGTGCTGTACGCGGTACTGTTAGAGTTTGTGGTGTTCCGCTCGCTGAAAATGCGCGATATCTACGCCATCGCCAAATCCACTGGCCTGATTACCGCTGTGGTATTTATCCTGGTGGCCGTAGGCAATGGGTTCTCCTGGATTATCTCTTTTGCGCAGATACCCCAGGCTATCCTGGAGGCCGTGGGCGTGAATGACGCCGGGCCAACGGGTGTACTGATCGCTATCTGTATTTCGTTCTTTGTGGCCTGTATGTTCGTTGACCCTATCGTGGTTATTCTGGTGCTGACGCCTATCTTTGCACCGGCGATTGCGGCCACCGGGCTAGACCCCGTGTTGGTGGGTATTCTGATTACCTTGCAGGTGGCGATAGGTTCGGCAACGCCACCGTTTGGCTGCGATATCTTTACCGCTATTGCAATCTTTAAGCGCCCCTACTGGGAGGTGATCAAAGGCACGCCACCGTTTATCTTTATGCTGATTTTGGCGGCGGCGCTGCTGATTATGTTCCCGCAAATTGCGCTGTTCCTGCGTGATGTTGCCTTCCGTTAAGCAGTCACAAGGAGAACGCGGATGTTTAATCGCATTTTGGTCCCGGTCGATGGCTCCAAGGGGGCCATCAAAGCGCTAGAGAAAGCCGTTGGCCTGCATATGCTCACTGGTGCAGAGCTGTACCTGCTGTGCGTATTTAAGCACCACAGCCTATTGGAAGCGTCGCTCTCTATGGTGCGCCCCAATAGGCTGGATATCCCCGATGATGCGCTCAAAGAGTACGCCACGGAAATTGCTGTGCACGCTAAGTCCCACGCCATTGAGTTAGGGGCGGATAGCATGCGAGTACGTGCCTTTGTGAAAGGAGGACGACCCTCCCGCACAATTGTACGCTTTGCCCGTAAACGGGAGTGCGACCTGATTGTGATTGGCGCTCAGGGCACGAACGGTGAGAAAAATCTGCTGCTGGGCAGTGTGTCCCAGCGTGTTGCCGGGGCCGCCCACTGCCCAACGCTGGTGGTGTAACGTACGCGGTAGCACTGGCTAAACCTCTACGCATCATTGTGGTCTGACTAACACCCGCCGTTTCAGGTAATGCAGCCTGAAGCGGCGGGTGTTAGTCTTTGAGGCACCCAAAAACATTTGGCGCGCTGCGCCGCTGGATAAGGTTTTTTCCATGAAAGCACTACTCTCTTCTACCGCGTTGACTGGCCTTCTGCTGGTAGCGCCGTTTGCCGCCGCCGCCCCGGAAACCGACGAGCAGCGCTTGGCTTACAGCCTGGGTGTTACGCTGGGCGAAAGCATGCAGGCAGATATTGAAGACCTCGATATTGATGCGTTCACCGACGGTATGCGCGATGTCTTCGATGGCAACGAGCTGGCGATGAACGAAGAAGAGATGATGGAAGCGCTAATGGCTTTCCAAGAGAGTTCAATGGAGGCGCGTGAACAGCAAGCCGCCGAGCTGGCGCAGACGAATCTTGAAGAAGGACAAGACTTCCTGGCAGAAAACGCTGAGCGGGATGAAGTCGAAGTAACCGAGTCTGGCTTGCAGTACGAAGTGCTTGAGTCTGGCGACGGCGCAACGCCCGGCGCAGAAGACACCGTAGAGGTGAACTACGAAGGCATGCTGCTCGACGGTACCGTATTTGATAGTTCCTTCGAGCGCGGTGAGTCGGTTAGCTTCCAGGTCAACCAAGTGATCGAAGGCTGGCAAGAAGCCCTGCAACTGATGAGCGTTGGCGATAGCTGGATGCTCTATATTCCTGCTGATCTTGCGTATGGCGAACGCGGCCAAGGCCCCATTGGCCCGAATGAAATGCTCACGTTCCGCGTTGAACTGCTAGGCATTGAATAAGCCATGGGCATAGCCGTTCATCAGCGCCGTCTCATGGCTGCGCTTATTCTGTTGGGCAGCGCCGTTGCCCACGCCAAGGAAGAGGCACCCGGCCTACCTGCGCTGGGTGCTGCTAGCGACCAAGCCAGCGTGGTAGGAGTCTCTTCTGGCGGTTATATGGCCTCTCAGTTGGCAGTTGCTTGGCCTGAGCGCTTTAGCGGTGTGGGCATGCTAGCCGCAGGCCCATGGGGGTGCGCCCAAGGGGCATTAAGCCTAGCCCTGAACCAGTGCATGATGACACGCCGCGGGCTCCCATCGCTGGATGAACTGGAACAGCGGCGTGAGCGCTATCTTTCATTAGACCAAGTAGGCAGCCAAGACGCGCTAAGCCAGCTACGCGCTTTTGTGTGGCATGGCGATGCGGACGAGACGGTGTCGCCTGCGTTAGGAGATCTGCTGGCTCAGCAGTGGCAAGGCTGGCTGGAAAGCCCTGAGCAGCAACTGCGCTACGTTCAACGGGCAAACACCGGGCACGGCTGGCCGGTAGCGATGCCAAAAGACGCCCCTATTGACCCGCAGTCTTTGGGCGATTGTCGCAACGGCGGCGGCAGTCATGTGCTGGCGTGTGGAGAAGACGTGGCCGGTGAGATGATGGCTTGGCTCTATCCCGAGCGTGAGACGAACGCCAGCGAAGGCGAGCTGTTAGCTTTTGACCAGTCCGACTTTGCAGCGAAGGGCTTTGCCGATACCGGTTATGTGTTCGTACCAGAGGCATGTGAGGCGGGCGGCTGCCCGGTAACGGTGGCGCTGCACGGCTGCCAGATGAACGCGGAGGCCATCGACGACACCTTTGTTCGCTACAGCGGCTTAAACCGCTGGGCGGCGGAGCATGGTCAGGTGGTACTTTACCCACAGGCAGAGAGCAGCATGGCCAACCCGCAAGCGTGCTGGGACTGGTGGGGCTTTGCCGAGAGTACGTGGCAGATCAATCCGCTGCACGATACTCGCGATGGCACCCAGACACAGGCGCTGATGGCGATGTTGGATCATCTACAATCGGCAACTGCTAACCAAGCCGCAACGGCTGAGTAACTACATGGCAGCTAACTTATTGAGGTTCCCCTTTTAGCGTTAGCTGCCAAGTTCGCTTTCCAGCGCCGATACTAACCCGTGGGGCGTTGGAGAGTAGAGCACCCGCTGCAATATTTCCCCTTCACGGTTGACCAAAAACAGCGAAGCGCTGTGGTCGATGGTATACGCCATGGCCGATTCCGGCGCTTCTACCCGCCGCCAAATCACCCCGTAACGCTCAGCCACATCGGTAAGCTGCGCTTGGCTTCCCACTAAGCCGATAAACTCACTGCCGAAGAATTGCATATATTCGCTCATCCGGTCGAGCGTATCGCGCTCTGGGTCGACCGTAATCATGACAGGCACAACCCGCTCACGTTGAGCATCACTCAATTGAGCCAGGGCTTGGCGTTTGACCGCCTGATTCATGGGGCAGACATCGGGGCAGTAAGTGTAGCCAAAGGAGATAATGGCAATTTCATTATCGCCTAGCTGGGTAAGGGAGAAGTCACCCTGGGTAGAGGGCATTGCGATAGGGCCGCCCTGTGGTTCGTCGCTCTCCTGGCCGACGCCTAGCTGGTAAAGGCCCAGGGTGGCCGCCACCACTAGCACGCCTAATAGGGCTAGGCCAAGCCAAAGCGGCTTGCGTTTTATGGGGGCTACCATGCGCTTAACTCCTTTTAACATCGAAATCGAACCAGCTACCCAGCTTACCGTCAGGCGTCTCCAGAATAACCCTAGCGCGCCACGGCATCACCTCTTGCGTGCAAACGCCCACTTGGCCCTGGCCATGAAAGTGTCCGGGCGCAGTGGTGGTAAGCGCAAAGCGGTTTAACCCCATATCCATATCGCGGCCAACAAAATCCACCGTCACTTGGCTGGGGGTGATGCCCTCCACCTCGACATCCAAGGGCAGCACTTCAAGCGCCTCGATACGGCCATCGGCATCAATGGCTAACGTAAGACGGCCTCTGTCCCCCAGCGTTGTCGAACAGGGGGTCATATGCAAGTTGCATTCGCCGCTAGGAGAGAACCACACGATATCGCTATCGGCACGAAGCCAGTTAGCGAACACGTACCATGTGCACGCAGCCAGCGCGAGGCCAGTCACCAGGATAAGCACTTTTAGCGCTGGAAAACCCGTAACATCGACAGGTTTAGGCAAATTCTTCATGGCAGAATAGTCGCTACGCAGGCCATAAGGCGGGGAAATTTATTACATGGTATGCGTTTCATGGTAACAGCTATCCCGCAGATGTCGCTGTGCTGGGATGTCGCACTTAATAAGGAAGAACAATGGAGAGCATTACCGGAGCATTAGGGCCGCTGTTTTTATTGATTTTATTGGGTGCAGCCATGGGGTATGGGCGCTGGCCTAGCCTCGATTTTTGGGCGCAAATGGAGCGGTTTATCTACTTTGTGCTGTTCCCTGCCATGCTGGTGGGCACGCTGGCGACAGCCGATGTGAGCCAAGTGCCCGTTGGCCGGTTGGCGCTGGCATTGCTGGGGGCAATGGCGCTGTTTGGCCTTATATTGTGGCATTTTCGAGCCTGGTTACAGCTCAGCCCGGCGGCATTCACCTCGGTGTTTCAAGGTGCCGTGCGCTTTAATACCTATGTGGGCGTAGCGGGGGCCGCCGCGCTGCACGGCTCGTTGGGGGCCACAACGGCTGCGGTCGCCGTGGCGCTGATGGTGCCCGTGGTGAACGTTATGTGCGTGGCCAGCTTTGTGGCGGCGGGCACGCTGGGTCGCGCAAGCCTAGGTAAAAGCGCGCTAGCGCTGGCGAAAAATCCGCTGATTTTGGCTTGCTTGGCAGGGATTGGGCTGAATCTTAGCGGCGTTGGCCTGCCCGGCTGGAGCGAAGATACCGTCACGTTACTGGGACGCGCAGCACTACCGCTGGGACTGGTGGCCGTGGGGGTCGCGCTTAAGCCCATGGCGCTGCTGCGTATTGACCGAGGGGTGATTGCTACTAACGCCATTAAGCTACTGTGCATGCCAGCATGTGTACTGCTGTTAGCGTGGCTACTGGGGCTCGACCCCGTTAGCCGGGACGTCGCGCTGCTGTTTGCTGCGCTACCCACGGCCACCTCGGCATACATCCTTGCCCGCCAGCTGGGCGGTGATGCGGAATTAATGGCGGCCATTATTACCGGACAAACGCTGCTTGCCATGCTGACGCTGCCATTTTGGCTCAAGCTGGTCGGCTGAAAAAATAAATAAAAAGTATTCGCATTTATGTTGACGGGGTAAATGAGAATGATTATATTGTGTTTGTCAGTGTTTGATGAGCCGCTGGCAACCACGACAGCGACTAGGCAGTTCAGCGCCGGTACCCTGTTATGGTTTCTCCCTCTCATTGCTAGTCACGGTCTTTTGCCGCTCCCCTTGGAGCGGCTTTCTTTTTTATGCCTTCCTATAAATACCACTCAGCCCTTCATGCCCTGTTGATGGGCTGCAGGGCAAACTTTTCCCATGGGTTGTGCGTTGACGTCGGTGGCCTACCTCAAAAGTGGTAGCGGCAGGCCGCATCGAGTGGTTTACGATACGTTTTCGTCACCTGAGGGGAGTCCACCATGCAGCTTTATCTCAATGCTTCTTCACCTTACGCCCGCGTCGTGCGGGTATGCTTGTATGAAAAAGAGCTAATGGAGCGCACAGAGCTCTGCTGGTGCGACCCCTGGGCAGCGGATAGCGAGCTTTTAAAGATTACCCCGCTGAGTCGTATTCCGACGCTGGTGACGGAAGGCGGCGAGGTGTTGACCGAATCGCTGCTGATTGCCCACTATCTGGATGCCGTGGGCGAAGCGAAGCTGCTACCAGCGGATGGTTTAGCGGAAACCCTGGCGCTGGCGGGGTTGGGGCAGGGCTTGATGGAGGCGGCGTTTAACGTGGTGATTGGCCGCAAGCATGGTGGGCCAGGCGCGGATGAGACGCTGTTAGGAAACCGGCGGTTAAAAGCGATTGAGCGCACACTGGTGGCGCTGGAAGCGCACCCTAGCGTGCTGGCTGGCCATACCCAGCGCACGCTAGGGGCGATTGTGGTCGCTGTCGCCCTGGCGTACCTCAGCTTTCGCTTACCGGCCTTTGATTGGCCAAACCGCTTTCCACGGCTGCAGGCGTGGTTTGCCAAGGTGACCGAGTGCGACAGCTTTGCGCTAACGGCGTTTGAGTAAGCGTTACGCTTCCCGCCGGTAAATCAGATCCCAGACGCCGTGGCCGAGCTTTTCGCCGCGGGCCTCAAACTTGGTGAGCGGGCGGAAGGCCGGGCGGGGCACGTAGGGCGACGTCTCGTCGGTGGCGGTGTTAGCGTAGCCGGGGGCAGATTCCATCACTTCCGCCATCCACTCGGCGTAGGCTTCCCAGTCGGTGGCCATGTGGAATGTGCCGCCGGGCTTGAGGCGTGTGCGAATCAGCTCCACGAACGCAGGCTGCACGATGCGCCGCTTATGGTGCTTCTTTTTCGGCCACGGGTCGGGGAAGAATAGCTGCAGCGTAGTCAGCGAGCCTTCGGGCAGACACTGTTCCAGTACCGCCAGGGCGTCTTCCCGGTAAACGCGCAGGTTGGTCAGGCCGCGTTTATCCACTTCATCGAGCAGTTTGCCAACGCCGGGGGCGTGCACTTCGATTCCGATAAAGTCGGTATCCGGGTGGGTTTCGGCCTGCTCGATCAGCGAGTTGCCCATACCAAAGCCAATTTCCACCACGCGGGGGGCTTGGCGACCGAACAGGGCGTCTAAATCCTGGCGGCCATCGGCAATGGTCAGCCCCAGGCGCGGCCATACGTCTTCCAGGCCGCGTTGTTGGGCTTGGGTCATGCGCCCGGCGCGAATCACATAGCTTTTAATGCCGCGGCGGTGCAGCGGCGCATCGGCACTTTCGGGGCCAGTGGTGTTGCTCTCGGGCGCGGTGTCGTTCGTATCGGTCATGGTGTCTCTGTATCAGCCGTTGATTCGGCCTGCAAAAGGCGAAGAGGGGTCGGCACTTTGGCGGCGCGGCATGCGGCCTGCCAAGAACGCATCGCGGCCCGCCTCGACGGCGAGCTTCATGGCGTTGGCCATGCGCAGCGGATCGCGGGCGTGGGCAATGGCGCTGTTGAGCAGCACGCCGTCGCAGCCAAGCTCCATGGCCATAGCGGCATCGGAGGCCGTACCAATGCCTGCATCCACCAGGACCGGCACGCTGCTCTGCTCCACGATCAGGCGGACATTATGCGGGTTTTGAATGCCGTGGCCCGAGCCAATCAATGAACCCAGCGGCATGATGGCGCAGCAGCCCATGGCTTCCAGCTCGCGTGCCACAATCGGGTCATCGCTGGTGTATACCATCACGTCGAAACCGTCGGCCAGCAGGGTCTCGGCCGCTTTGAGCGTCTCGACCACGTTGGGGTAGAGCGTGTGATCGTCGCCGAGCACTTCCAGCTTGACAAGGTTGTGGCCGTCCAGCAGTTCGCGGGCCAAGCGGCAGGTGCGCACGGCATCTTTCGCGTTGTAGCAGCCAGCGGTATTGGGCAGCAGGGTGTACTGCTTGGGCGAGATGACGTCGAGCAGGTTCGGCGCATCGGCATCCTGGCCAAGGTTGGTGCGGCGCACGGCAAAGGTGACGATTTCGGCACCGCTCTGGGCAATGGCAGCACCGGTTTCGGTAAAGTCTTTGTACTTGCCGGTACCCACTAACAGGCGGGAGCTAAAATCACGTCCGGCAATGGTGAACGGTGTATCAGTCAGTTGCGTCATAGCGATTCCTTGAAAAAGCACCGGCAGCTAGCCGCCGCCAATGGCGTGGACCACTTCGATCTGGTCGCCTGCGGCCAGCGGGGTCGCGGCCAGTTGGCTCTTAGGCACAATCTGTTCGTTGATTTCGACAGCGATACGACGCCCGCCCAGGCCAAGCTGCTCGACCAAATCGGCAGCGGTGAGGCCTGAGGTCATGGCGTAGGGTTCGCCGTTGAGCGTAAGCTGTATCGACTCATTGGGGGTAGGCATAAACAGTAAGCACCCTGGTGGATGAGGCAAAACGGCCTCTATTGTAGCGGTTTCGACCCGTGCAAGGTATGCAGCGGGGTGAATATCTCATGATTAACGGGGTGGCGATGCGCCGCCAACATAGGTGAAAAGGAGTCAGGCGTGCAGCGAATCGACAAGCTGTGGTGGTGTGTGGTGGCGCTTTTAGGGGCAACCATGGTGATGCTGGGGGCTTACGCGGCCCATGGGCTCTCGGCACGCACCAGCGCTGCCATGGTAGATATCGTAGAAACCGGCGTGCGCTACCAAGCGTGGCACACGCTGGCCATGCTGGCGGTGCTTGCTTGGCGCAGCCAACGTCCGCTCCCCGGTCAGCAGGTCGTACTCGCCTTATGGGCGTTAGGTGTGCTGGCCTTTGCTGGTTCGCTCTACCTGATGGCGCTGGCCGGGTTGAGCGTAGGTATCGTGACGCCGATCGGCGGGCTGCTGCTGATGGCCGGTTGGCTGGCCCTGGGCGTCACGGCGCTGCTAAGCCGCTCTTAATCGATGCTAGCCCAGTAGCATGCGCAGCGGCATCCACAGGCCCATGCCGATCATCACCAGGTTTTCGGTGAGCGACACAAAGCCGAGCGGTACGTTGCTGTTGCCACCCACGCAGGCGCACTTGAGTTCGCGCTTATCGATGTAAACCGCTTTGAAGACTGATACCGCGCCCACGGTGCCGACGAATAGCGCCAGCGGCGCGGCTACCCAAATCAGTGTACCAGCCAGCATCAACAGCCCGGCGGCGGTTTCGGCGTAGGGGTAAACGTAGCTATAGGGCACGTAGCGCTGGGCGAGCAGGTCGTAGTTGAGAAACATGGTGCTGAAGCTTTCGATATCCTGCAGCTTCTGCAGGCCCAGCAGCACCATCGCGGTCGCTACGGCAAACTCTGGCATGCGCGCCGTGAGCAGCGTGCCCTGGGTCGTCCAGCTCATCGCCAGGCCTATCAATAGCGCGATGGCAAAAATGGCCAGCACCGGGCGGTAGGTAGTCTCTTTGGCATTGGGAACGCTCATCCCTAGATGCTCACGCAGCTCTTCGTAGCCGCCGATACGCTCCCCATCGATATACACCTGCGGCGTGGTATCGACATCTTCTCGCGCCTTGAACGCGTCGATCTCCTCACGAGAGGTGAGGGTGTGGTCATCCACCGCGTAGCCTTTGCGTTTGAGCAGGTCGACGGTCTTCAAGCCGAACGGGCACATGTGCTCGGCGGTTTTCATCCGATACACCTGTGCGGTGTGGTGGGTCGTTGCTGCCATCATCAGCCTCCTTGTCGTCTTACGATCAACGTCCAACCTTTAGCGTAGAACCTGGTGCCGCCCATAGGTCAAATGAGAGGGAAAGACCGTTGTCTGGTCCTTGACCTGTGGGTAGCCCCAAGGTGGTAAGCTTTGCAAAAAACGGTGTCATAGGAGAGCGATATGAAACGACATGCCACTGCGCTGCTGGTATCCGGTGCTTTGATGTTCGGCGCTGCGACCGCCCACGCCGCGCTGCCGGATGAGGCGACGCTGTATAAAAACCCGCAATGCGGCTGCTGCGATGAGTACGCGCGTCATCTTGAAGCGCTGGGCGTAGACGTCACCATCATCGATGACGTCGAGCTGGGTGATATTAAGCAGCAGGCGGGCGTGCCTTACGGCATGGGCTCGTGCCACACCATCGAGATAGGCAACTACTGGATCGAAGGGCACGTGCCGATGGAAGCGGTTGAGGCACTGTTTGAACAGCAACCGGATGTCGATGGCATCGGCTTAGCCGGTATGCCAATTGGCACACCGGGCATGCCTGGGCCCCAAAGCGAGCCTTACAACGTTTACCTATTCAGCGATCAAGACGCCCAGCCGTTTATGACGCTGTAGGCGAAGAAGCGCCGTTGCGTCGCGCAAACTCTGCTGCGGGTGCTGGCTTGCTAAAGAAGTAGCCCTGATAGACATGGCACCCCAAGCGAGCCAGTACTGTACTTTGATCGGCGGTTTCCACACCCTCGGCAATCACATCAAGCCCTAGGCTCTCTGCTAGGGCGATAATGGTGGCGGCTGCCAGGTGGCTGTGGCGGGGTTTGTGCAGCGTTTCCTTAACGCCACCGGTATTCGCGTACGGGACTACCCGATGACGCTGGATCGGCTGATCGACCAGCTCCCCAAAGTGAGTTGAGCGCGTTAAAGCGTGAACGACCGCGCTGTTCGGCTGCCTAGAGTTTATCCGGCAGCGCATAGCTGGCGGTGACATGCACCACGGGGCGCGTGTCATCGCTGGCGGAGAAAATCTGTACTTCGCCCACCGCCAGGCGGCGGCCCAGCTTAATCAGCTTGGCGTGGGCGATAATATCGTGATCGCCGGAGGCTGCGCGTAGAAAGTGGCAGTTTAAATCGCTGGTCACGGCCATCGCTTCGGGGCCTATTTGGGCGAGTATCGCCACGTACAGCGCCACATCCGCAAAGCCCATCATGGTAGGGCCTGACACGCGGGGGCCAGGGCGCAGGTGCTCATGGCCAATGTGTAGGCGCATGGTGGCGCACATCTCTCCAACGCTCACTATCTTGCCCATCCGCTGGGGAAAGACTTCATCTAAAAAGTGCTCAATCTGCTCGGCGGTCATCACGGTCATTGTTGTTATTCACTCTGACAGGCTGGGGATCTGCTGCCAGTAGGTCGCCAAGAGGGCGCTGTGAACCCATCCCTGGGCGCTACTTATGCTATCCTTGGCATAAGACCCTCTCGGCAACCTACTGCCAGCGCATTAAATTGTCGCGTAGCTTGCTGTGTGTTTCTTTTACGTCAACGTAAGGCTAGCATAAATAAAAAAGCCCCAAGGCGCGAGCCTTAGGGCTGGGGGCTATTAAGCGATAGGGCTTACTTAGCCTTATGTACCTGACGCCATGCGTGCAGGAGCGGCTCGGTGTAGCCAGACGGCTGTACGCGACCTTTGAATACCAGGTCAGAGGCGGCTTTGAACGCGGTAGAGCTTTCAAAGTCGGCGCTCATGGCCGTGTAAGTGGGGTCGCCAGCGTTCTGCTCGTCAACTACTTTCGCCATACGCTTGAGGGTTTCCTCAACGCGGGGTGCATCAACGATGCCGTGGTGCAGCCAGTTGGCAATGTGCTGGCTTGAGATACGCAGCGTGGCACGGTCTTCCATCAGGCCAACGTTGTGAATATCCGGCACCTTGGAGCAGCCGACGCCGTGTTCCACCCAGCGCACGACGTAACCCAGAATACCCTGGCAGTTGTTATCCAGCTCTTGCTGAATCTCTTCATCCGACCAGTTGGGGTTTTCCGCTACCGGCACGGTGAGCAGGTCATCCAGGAAGTCCGGCTCGCCCTGGGCTTCCAGCTCGCGCTGAACGTCGTTCACGTTTACTTGGTGGTAGTGTAGCGCGTGCAGGGTCGCCGCTGTGGGGGAAGGGACCCACGCCGTGTTGGCACCGGCTTTCGGGTGGCCAATCTTCTGCTCCAGCATGCTGTGCATCAAATCGGGCATGGCCCACATGCCTTTACCAATCTGGGCGCGGCCGCGCAGGCCACAGGCCAAACCGACCTGCACGTTGTTTTTCTCGTAGGCAGTGATCCACGCGGCGCTCTTCATATCGCCTTTGCGAACCATCGGGCCTGCTTCCATGGCGGTGTGCATCTCATCGCCGGTACGATCCAGGAAGCCGGTGTTGATGAATACCACGCGCGAGGCGGCTTCGGCAATACATGCCTTGAGGTTGACCGTGGTGCGACGCTCTTCGTCCATGATGCCCATTTTCAGGGTGTCACGGCTCATGCCGAGAATGTCTTCCACGCGGCCAAACAGTTCGTTAGCGAAGGCGACTTCTTTAGGGCCGTGCATCTTCGGCTTGACGATGTACACTGAGCCAGCACGGGAGTTGCGCGGCTGGTCGGCGTCTTTCTTCAGGTCGTGCAGGGCCAGCAGCGAAGTCACCACCGCGTCCAGAATGCCTTCCGGCAGCTCGTTGCCGTTTTCGTCCAGAATCGCCGGGGTGGTCATCAGATGACCCACGTTGCGCACGAACATCAGCGAACGGCCCGGCAGCGTGACGGTGTTGCCGTCAGTGGTTTGCCAAGTGCGGTCGGCGTGCAGCTTACGGGTGAAGGTTTTGCCGCCTTTCTCGATGGTCTCTTCCAGGTCACCCTTCATCAGGCCGAGCCAGTTGCTGTACACACCGACTTTATCTTCAGAATCCACCGCCGCAACGGAGTCTTCGCAATCCATGATGGCGGTCAGCGCGGCTTCAACCACGACGTCTTTGACGTGTGCCGGGTCGGTCTTGCCGATGGGGTGGCTGGCGTCGATCTGGATTTCCAGGTGCAGGCCGTTGTTGGCCAGCAGAATCGATTCGGGGGCGGAAGCATCACCGTTAAAACCAATCAGCTTACCGGAGTCTTTTAGGCCGGTTTCACGGCCGCCTTCCAGACTGACGACCAAGTGGCCGTCGCGGATGGTGTACTTCACGGCATCCCGGTGCGAGCCAGTGGCCAGCGGGGCGGCACGGTCCAGCACGCCACGGGCGTAAGCGATGACTTTTTCGCCGCGTTTCGGGTTGAAGCTGGTGCCTTTTTCCGCGCCGTCCTCTTCGGAGATGGCGTCGGTGCCATACAGCGCGTCGTACAGGCTGCCCCAGCGGGCGTTGGCCGCGTTCAGGGCGTAGCGGGCGTTGCTCACCGGCACCACCAGCTGCGGGCCTGCTTGCGTGGCGACTTCGCGGTCAACATTGGCCGTGGTGGCTTTCACGCTATTTGGCGCGTCTACCAAGTAACCCACTTCTTTCAGGAAGCTGCGGTAGGCGGGCATGTCGCTGACCGGGCCGGGGTTTTCACGGTGCCAAGCGTCCAGCTTCTCTTGCAGCGTGTCGCGCTCTTCAAGCAGTTGGCGGTTTTTCGGGGTCAAATCGTGGAACAGAGCATCGACACCGGCCCAGAAGGCGCTTTCGTCGACGCCGGTGCCCGGCAGAGCCTGCTCGTTGATGAAACGATCTAGGTCGGCTGCCACCTGTAAACGGTGACGCGTGATACGCTCGCTCATGGGGTTCTCCTGTGAAGGTGCCCGTGGTTGGTTTGAGTGCCACGGTTCGGGTGAAGGGTGATTTATGGAAAATACTTCCACACCTGCGTTGGCATGTAAACAGCGTAGACCCTAAAGCGTTAAAATGCTCGACCAAATGATAAGAGCGGGCGGCACCGCCGCTGTTATTTTGTGCTGTTACTCAGTCCATGGAAGTGTGGTGTTCACGGAGAGATGTCAATGCATAATTTCCAGCACTTGGAAGACCTGTTCCGGCAGGCGCAAGGGGAGTCGTCGCTCTCCCGCTTGACGCCAGGCGACGCGCTAACGGACGCTGTGCATGACTACTTTCGCCACTACGGCTTAGAGGCGCTGCTCAACGACACTAGCGAAGTGCATGCTGGATTCGTCGATACCGGACGGTTCGCGCTGTGGTGCCAAGTGTGGAGTCCCCCCGAGCCTACCGGCACCGCCTTTGTCATTCATGGCTATTTCGATCATTTGGGCCTGTACCGCCACCTGCTCAGTTGCCTGCTGGCCAAAGGCTGGCGCGTGGTGCTGTGGGATTTGCCTGGTCACGGGCTTTCCAGCGGCCCCCGGGCGGAAATTGAGGACTTCGATGACTACCAGCACTGCTTGGCGCACCTGCAAGAGACGCTGCAAACTCTCGGCATGGCACCGGAACCGTGGCTGGGCGTTGGCCAAAGCACCGGCGCGGCGATTCTCGCCACTGATGCGCTCACCCGTCGCGACACGGCCGGCTGGGCTGGCATTGTGCTGCTGGCCCCGCTGGTGCGCCCTTGGCGCTGGAGCCAAGCCAGCTGGCTGCATTTAATCGCCAGCCCCTTTGTCAAAGAGCTGCCGCGCAAGTATCGTCCCAACTCCACCGATGAAGCGTTCACCGCCTTTCTACGCGACCAGGACCCGCTACAGCCCGAGCGCTTGAGCGTGGCCTGGATCACCGCCATGCGCCGTTGGATGCCGCGCCTGTTAGCGCTTGAGCCCAACCCACTGCCCACGCTGATTCTGCAGGGCGAGCAGGACCTCACCGTGGATTGGGAGTGGAACCTGGCCATCCTGGCGGAAAAATTCCCCAACGCGGAGATTCACCGCCACCCGGAGGCGCGCCACCACTTGGTGAACGAAGCCGAGCCGATTCGCCAAGTGCTGTTTGAAGCGCTCGATCGCTTTATCGAGAACGTGCATTAAGCTCCCTTCAATAGCCGATCCAACTGCCGGTAGCCGATGGCTTCGATAAAGTGCGGCTGGGAGGGCTTGGGTTCGCCCTGTAAGTCAGCCAGCGTCAGCGCCACGCGTAGCACGCGGTGGTAGGCGCGGGCGGAGAGCTTGAGCTTTTCCAGCACGCCTGCCAGCCAGGCGCGCTCTTCATCATTAAGGGCGCAGGCGGCTTCCAGCGCTTTACCGCTGAGCTGGCTGTTGAGCGCGCCCCGAGCCATTTGCCGCTCCCGGGCCGCCATCACTCGCTCGCGCACCGCGCTGGAGGGCTCGCCCTGGGTTTGTGCGGTGAGTTGCTCCGGGGGCAGCGCGGGCACTTCCACTTGCAGATCAATACGATCCAACAGCGGGCCAGAGAGGCGTGCCTGATAGCGCTGAATTTGGCTGGCACTGCACTGGCAGCGTTGGCGTGGGTCGCCCAGGTGCCCGCAGGGGCAAGGGTTCATCGCGGCAACGAGCTGAAATTGAGCGGGATATCGGCGCTCATGGCTGGCGCGAGACAGATGAATTTCCCCTGTTTCTAGGGGTTGCCGAAGGACCTCCAGTACGTTGCGGGAGAACTCTGGCAGCTCATCCAAAAACAGCACGCCGTGGTGCGCAAGCGATATTTCACCCGGTTTGGGTTTGGAGCCGCCGCCGACCAGTGCGGCGGCGCTAGCGCTGTGGTGGGGTTGGCGGAAGGGCCGTTGGCCCCAGTCGGCTTCCAGTGGCAAGCCACATACCGAACGCACCGCCGCCACCTCCAGGGCGTCGTCCTCGGAAAGCGGCGGCAGAATGCCGGGCAAGCGGCTGGCGAGCATGGTTTTTCCGGTGCCGGGTGGGCCTGCGAGCAATAGGTTATGGCCTCCTGCAGCAGCGACCTCTAACGCCCGGCGCGCCTGATGCTGGCCGCGAACGTCGGCTAAGTCCGCCACCGGGGCGGTAGATTTGACGGAGGCGGAGAGCTGGTGGGGCGGAATTTTCTCCTGGCCCAGTAAGTGAGCCACCACTTGCCAGAGAGAGTCGGCGGGCAGCACCGGCAAATCGCCCGCCAGGGCGGCTTCATCGGCGCAGGCGCGGGGCACGATCAGCGCTTTGTTGGCGCGCCGGGTGGCCAGCGCAAACGGCAGCACACCGGGTACCGCCCGCAGCTTGCCATCCAGGGCCAGCTCACCTGCGCACTCCATGCCTTCCAGCGCATCCACCGGGATTTGGCCCGATGCCGCGAGAATGCCCAGCGCAATCGGCAAATCGAAACGGCCACCCTCTTTGGGCAGGTCCGCCGGGGCGAGGTTGAGGGTAATGCGCTTGGTGTTGGGGAAGTCAAAGCCCGCGTTGATCAAGGCGCTGCGCACCCGTTCGCGGCTCTCTTTCACGGCGGTTTCCGGTAAGCCCACCAGGGTTAACCCCGGCAAACCGTTGGCTAAATGAACCTCTACATGCACCGCCGGTGCTTCCAACCCCACGCCTGCCCGCGTGGCGACAATGGCTAGCGTCATCGCCTTTCCTCTGCTGTTGTCACTTACTCCAATGTAGGATAAAGCTATATTAGCTTAAGTATTTAACCTAACGTAATTAAGAAGGCTTTGGTAGCGCTTAAGCAACTGGTTCAAGTAGCGGAGATGGCTTGACGAGGTAATGCGCCTGCATTACTTTGCATGCATTACCTTTGCATTGCTATCAAGCGGAGAGCGACAGTGAGCACGCTTATCGAAGACGACTCAACTCTGACGGATCGCTATCAAACGACTGTTCCGGCATCGATTCGCCGGGCGCTAAAGCTGAAGCGCCGAGACCGTATCCATTATACCGTTCGTCCTGATGGAGAAGTGGTGCTTTCCCGGGCGAGTGATGAGGCCAAGCACGACCCTGTGATGGTCAACTTCCTCAATTTTCTAGAGCGCGATCTTCTGGCGCATCCGGAAAATATTCGCCCGGTGACTGCCAGTAGCTTTGCCGAGGCCGAACGGCTTACCGCAGGTATTGAGGTAGACCTCGAAGAGGCGCTGGAAGAGGATGATGACGACGAATGAAGCCTCTGGAGGTTAATGGGTGGACGATTTATGCCCATCCGTTGTTCTTGGAACAAGTCGAAGCACTCACCTTGAAGGTGAGACATCTTCAATCGAAAGATCCTGCCGGTTATCGAAACAAGGCGTCCACCAAGCGTCTAGCAGCGATCATGAAGCTAGCCTTGAATGATATTCCGCAGGATCCATCAGGCACTCAATATCGCCAAGGGAGCACGCTTGGCACAGAGCACACTCATTGGCAACGAGCAACGTTCTACCAGCAGTACCGGCTGTTCTTTCGCTATGATGCTGCGAGCAAAATCATTATTTATGCATGGGTCAATGATGACGCTACAAAACGCGCTTATGGCAGTAAGCATGATGCTTACTCTGTCTTTCAGAAAATGCTCAGCAGTGGCAACCCACCGGATAGTTGGACAGCCTTACAGAAAGCCTCAATGAGCGAAGTGGAACGAACCCATTTACTTTTAGCGGCAGATAACAACGATAACTAAATCATACTAGATCTTTTTGGGGGTTCTTCGTCACTTTATGTGGATTTGGCCTGATCGAACAGGCGGCCCACGCTTTCTATCACCATGTACAGGGCGAATACGGCCAGCAGTATCGCCCCAGTAAACCCGCCCAGCGCGTTGACCTTTCCGGTGCCAAACGAGAACCGGTCACTCGTAGCCTGCTTCCGAGCATAGGCATACGCGAAGGCGGCAATGCCCAGTGCCACTGCGTGAGAACCCATGTGCAACCCATCGGCCAGCAGCGCCATTGATCCGTAGATCACCCCCGCCGTAATTTCCCACACCATCATGGCCAGGGTCAGCCCGACCACAATGAGCGTCCGCGACTCACCGGAGCGTTTATGATTCTGGCCAAACGTGTGATCGTGTTGCCATTGGTCAAGGCGATGGTGATGCATGACGGGCGTACCTAAGGAAAGAAGATCATATTCAGCGTAGGCGCTATCGAGCATTGCGACGCCACCTATCCCCCCAGGGGGGATAGGTGGGATACTAGTGGAGATCAGGTGGGTTCACAACCAAGCGTGTGAGAGTAAGCGCAGCGAACTATAAAGGACGACGCTAATGAGACGGAAACGTCACCGGCGGGGACTGCTGGCTAAAAAAACACAAGAGACGCTAAGATACCCAGAAGCGCGCAACCCGCCAGCACTTTGAGCATGCCCACCTTGAAATGAAAAATCGCGACCATGGCGCCTGCCGCCAGTAACAACGCCAATAGATCAAGAGACGCTAAATTCGGCGCTAAAATACGCGCCCCCATCACGTGCCACTCGCCTACGTCAGCGAAAATAACGTGAACGCCAAACCAGATGGCCAGGTTGAGGATAACCCCGACGACCGCAGCGGTAATGGCGGACAGCGCAGCGCTTAGGGCGCGGTTGTCACGTAGACGCTCCACATAGGGAGCCCCTAAAAATATCCAAAGGAAACAAGGAATGAACGTTACCCATGTGGTCAGCAGTGCGGCGAGCGTTGCCGCCAACATGGGATCAAGGCCTGTGGCGTCACGATAAGCGCCCATAAACCCAACAAACTGGACGACTTGAATTAATGGGCCCGGTGTTGTCTCCGCCATGCCCAGGCCATCCAGCATCTCGCCCGGTGCCAGCCATCCATAGTTTTGCACCGCCTCTTGAGTGACGTAGCCCAATACCGCGTAGGCACCGCCAAAGGTCACCACCGCCATCTTGCTAAAGAAGAATGCGATCTGACTGAACACATTCTCGCTACCGAATAGCGCTAATAGCAGTACCACGGGCGTCAGCCACAATAGGAGTAACGTGCCTGACATGCGTAGCGACCACTGGTGATTGGGGCGTGCATGGGCAGGCAGCCCTTCTCCCAGTAGAGAGTCTCGGTCGCTAAGCACTGACTCGTCGGCATCACCGTGGCCACCGCCCACCTGGAAGGCCGGCATGCCGCGCTTTCCTCCCCAGTACCCCAGAAGGGCCGCGCTCAGAATAATCAGCGGAAACGCCACCTCAAAAAAGAAGATAGCGACAAACGCGGCAGCGGCGATGCCAAGCATTATCTGATTTTTCAGCGCCCGCTTGCCGATACGGACGACAGCGTTAAGTACCACGGCCAGAACCGCCGCTTTTAGGCCAAAGAAGAGTCCCTCAACGGCTCCCACATTGCCTAAGGCGGCATACAGGTAGCTCAGGGCTAGAATGGCGATGAAGCCAGGTAGCACAAAGAGGCTGCCCGCGACTAAACCACCTTTGGTACGATGCATCAGCCAACCGATATAGATAGCCAACTGCTGCGCTTCTGGCCCCGGCAGCATCATGCAATAGTTAAGCGCGTGCAGAAAACGGCGCTCGCCAATCCATTTTTTTTCTTCGACAAGGATGCGATGCATCACCGCTATCTGACCCGCTGGGCCGCCGAAGCTCAATAGTGCGATTCTTAACCAGACCCTAACGGCCTCACGGAACGGGACTTGATGGGTCGACTCAATGTTGGACGGCATGGCACACTCTCTAACGAGTCAGGGTATTATTTTGTAGAATGTATAACAGTAAGGTTATATATGCAACGTAAGAGGCGGTATGGCAGATAACGAACAACACTGGTTAATCCTGATCATGCGCCTCAGTGGGCGGTCGGGCACACCCCGTATGAGGATCTGGCGGGCACTTCGTGGTTTAGGTGCTGCGGTACTCAGAGACGGCGTCTACTTACTGCCTGCTAGCCCCACGCGAAGGGAAGCGCTGGAGCTGCAAGTCGGCGCTATTCGGGAGCTGGGAGGTAACGCGCTGCTGATCGAGGTAGACGATTCAGCCATAGATAGCGTCGAGGTATTGCCTTCGCTCTTTGATCGAACGCCAGATTTTCAGGCCTTACGGGCGGCAGTGGCTGACTGGAAACAGGCATGCCCTCAGTTGGAGGAGCGAGACGCGCAGCGTCAATTGACCCAGTTGCAGCGACGTTTACAAAGCATTGTGGAGATTGATTTTTTTCCAGGATCAGAAAGCGAGCGCGCTATCATGGCCTTGGCAGAAGCGGAGACCGTCTTCAATCGTTGCTTTGTGCCAGATGAGCCCCAGCCGATCCAGGCCGAGATCCCACGGCTTGATCACTCTGCATTTCGTGGAAAACGGTGGGCCACGCGCCGTCGCCCTTGGGTGGATAGGCTAGCATCGGCTTGGTTGATCAAGCGCTTTATTGATCCTGAGGCTCGCTTCGTGTGGCTAGAACATCCAAGCCAGTGCCCGCCAGACGCGCTGGGGTTTGATTATGATGGAGCCTATTTCACCCATATTGATGACAAGGTGACGTTTGAAGTGCTGCTCGCGAGTTTTAGCCTTGAGACGCAGGCAGGCTTGAGCAGAATTGCGGAGCTAGTACACTACTTGGACGTGGGGGGCACCCCTGTACCAGAGGCCGTGGGGTTAAAACTTATGCTGGCCGGGGCTAAAGAGCGCTGTGACGACGATGATGCCCTGCTGCAACATACCGATATGTTGTTTGATGACCTTTACCAAGCATATTTGGCGGGAGACCCAGGCCGGGAGTGAGTATGCGCTAATAGTGAAAAGGCCGGGTTTACCCCAGCCTTTTGCTAGCGACCCTTATGGCTCGAAGGGTTCCAGGCTAATTAATCGCGGATCAGGGGACGTGCTGAAGCCGTCTTCAAAGGTAAACCAGCTAACGCTATGAATCGCTGTAGGCCTACCAGTGTCAGGCCCGGCAAGCCATTCGCCAGATGTACTTCGACATGCACCGCCGGTGCTTCCAACCCCACGCCCGCCCGCGTGGCCACAATCGCTAATGTCATGGCGCTCCCTCGCAACGTCTCTCAATTGGCTCACTCAGTTTAATGAGTCTGCTCGTTGGCTAAGCCTACTTTATTTCAAGCGTTGAGCGCTACTGAGCGGCCAGCGAGTAAAGCGTTAATGTGCCCCCTGGGCGTTCAATGCGCTGCTCAGTTCGCGGGCAAAGCGCTGGGCGGAGGGCAGGGCGCCAAAGCTCCAGACTGGCGGCAGGCGCAGCAGATGGCCATGTTGAACGCTCGGCAATTGTTGCCACAGGCCGCTCTTTTCCAACTGCGCTTCCACCCCTGCGGGGAGCGGGTCAACGATGACCAGGGTGGCGTCGGGGTAGCGTGCCAGCGCCTCGATACCGACCAAGGCGAAGCCCCAGGCGTTGGTGGGCTCATCCCAGGCGTTGGGCAGCGCCAGCTGTTCCAATACGGCGTTGTAGAGGCTGTTCTCGCCAAATACCCGCACATGCCGAGCATCCATGAACTGCACCATCAGCAATGGAGATGCGTTGCCGGGCGGGTAGCGCAGCTCGCGCATCAGCTGCTGGGTGTTCTCGATCAGCGCGTCGGCTTCTGCGTTGCGTTCGGTCAACTCGCCCAACTGGCGGGTGAGGGTCTGCATTTCCTGCCACGTATCGGTGCCTGGCGAGTAAAGGGCGAAAGTGCCCACCGGCGCGATGCGCTCCAACCGAGGAATCAGCCCGGTAAACATGGGCGAGAGCAGGGTTTGCTCAGGGGGCGATTGGGCCAACTGCTCGAAGTTGGGCTGGGTGCGTAGGCCAAGGTCGCTGACGTGCTCCGGGATACGCGGCTCGCCTACCCAATCGTGATATCCCGGCTGTTGCGCGATACCGCTGACCGGAGCGCCAATCGCCAGCAGCGTTTCGGCGATGGTCCAGTCGATAGTGGCCCACTGGGCGTGGCTGGCGGTGCTGAACAGCAGGGCTGCCGCGAGCAAGCAGCTGCGGGCCAGGGTCGGGAGTCGGGGGATGCAGCGCATGAAGTGGGCACCTGACAATAAGCGCTTTATTTAAACGATTCTGTTTATCAATTGCAAATGGAAACAGCGGAGGTCGCACAAGTCGTCAGCGCGAGACGCCTCAGGGGCGTAACTGCTCCAACATGGTGCATGAGGTGGCTTTCGCCATGCCTTCGCGCGTTTGATGCGTCACAAAGTGAGCCGTAAGGGGTCAGGCGGATAAGCGCGCTGGGTGCCTATCCAAGGCCACCCAGCGTTGCCTCAGCTTGGGTTGCCGGGGGTGGGCTTGCCTTGCTCGGCAGGCTCAACGGGGGCTGGCGGTACTTCGGCTTCCATGGGGGGGGGCTGCGCGGCGCTGGCCGCTTCCACCGTGGCTTCCAGGCTGGCCACCTGACGCTCCAGCGCTTCGACACGCGCGCGCGTGCGCTGAAGCACATCCATCAAGATATCAAAGTCTTCTCGTGATACCAGCTCCAGGCGGTCGAAGGCGCCTCGTACCACTTGCTGCACGCCTTTCTGAATGTCTTCCGGGGCCTGGGAAGCATTCTGTAAACGGTCGCCTATCTGCTGGGCTAAACGGCTGATGCGATCCTGGGGCGTCATGGCTCTCTCCTCAAACGGTGGCGCATAAATGTGGATAGCTTACCTGTAAGGATACGCAACCCTTTGCCAAACCGCATGCCCCGCGTGCGTTTTCTCCTGCAGTGTGCGCATGCATCAAAAAAGAGCGTGCCGCTTTTATTGGTGATCGTTTTTAGTGCATGGGTGGGTGTGAATGGATGCGTAGTCGCCTTGCCAGTGGCTGTAAAGCGCACTTTTGAAACCTTAAGGGTATGAATTTCAATGATAAAAAATACAGTGGCACGGTATGAGCATTAGCAGGGCAAGCACTAAATTCGGGCGGCCACGCCGCTCTCCACCGAGTGGGACTGAACCAGCAGGGGAGATCCGGGATGAAACTCATCACCGCTATCATCAAGCCTTTCAAGCTTGACGACGTTCGTGAAGCACTCGCCGACAACGGCGTGCAGGGGATTACGGTTACTGAGGTCAAGGGATTTGGTCGGCAGAAAGGCCACACCGAGCTGTATCGCGGTGCCGAGTACGTAGTGGACTTTCTGCCCAAGGTGAAAGTGGAAGTGGCCGTGGACGATGCGCGTCTGGAGAGCGTGCTGGATGCCATCTGCAGCGCTGCCAACAGCGGCAAGATCGGTGACGGCAAAGTGTTCGTGACGCCGCTGGAAGATGTCATTCGTATTCGTACCGGAGAGCGTGGCGCCGACGCGGTATAGGCCTGCCCACACAACGACGACCCACTACGTATAACTTCTCTTGGATCACGGGGAACACCTGATGAACGAGCTTACAGAATTGAGCTATGCGCTCGATACGTTTTACTTCCTGATTTGCGGCGTACTGGTCATGTGGATGGCCGCCGGCTTCTCGATGCTCGAGGCCGGTATGGTACGTTCCAAGAACACCGCTGAAATTCTGACCAAGAACATTGCGCTGTTTGCCATTGCCTGCACCATGTACCTGCTGGTGGGCTACTACATCATGTACTCCAGCGGCGAAGGCGGTTTCCTGCCTAGCCTTGGGTTCCTGATCGGTACCGAGAACAGCGTCGATGCGGTGCTGGCCGGTGGTGAAGATGCACCTTACTACTCCATGCGTTCGGACTTCTTCTTCCAGGTCGTGTTCGTCGCAACGGCGATGTCGATCGTGTCGGGTGCCGTGGCCGAGCGTATGAAGCTGTGGGCCTTCCTGGCCTTCGCGGTGGTCATGACCGCCTTCATCTACCCGGTGTCTGGCTACTGGACCTGGGGCGGCGGCTGGCTGGATGGCGTTGGCTACTCTGACTATGCGGGCTCGGGTATCGTCCACATGGCCGGTGCAGCAGCAGCGTTGGCGGGTGTGCTGGTACTGGGCCCCCGTAAGGGCAAGTATGGCAAGGACGGTTCTATCCACGCGATTCCGGGCGCCAACATGCCACTGGCCACGCTGGGTACCTTCATCCTGTGGATGGGCTGGTTCGGCTTCAACGGTGGCTCTGAGCTGAAAATGTCCGATATCGGTTCAGCTAACAACGTTGCGCAAGTGTTCGTGAACACCAACGCAGCGGCTGCCGGTGGTGTCATCGCCGCGCTTATTCTAGCCAAGCTGTGGTTCCGCAAGGCGGACCTCACCATGGCGCTGAACGGCGCGCTGGCTGGCCTGGTCGCCATTACCGCAGACCCGCTGTCGCCTTCTGCGCTGGGTGCCGCCTTGATTGGTGCCATCGGTGGCCTGATCGTGGTCGCTGCCATCATCACGCTGGACAAGCTGAAGCTGGATGACCCTGTGGGTGCTATCTCGGTTCACGGTGTGGTCGGTATCTGGGGTGTGTTGGCAGTACCGCTGAATAATGGCGATGCGTCCTTCGGTGCACAGTTGATCGGTATCGTGGGCATCTTTGGCTGGGTCTTCATCGCAAGCTTAGTGGTATGGCTGGTGCTGAAAGCGGTCATGGGTATCCGCGTTAGCGAAGAAGAAGAGTATGAAGGCGTCGATATCGCTGAGTGCGGTCTGGAAGCCTATCCCGAGTTTAGCGTTAAGAAATAAGCTTGCGCTAATCATGTGAGCTGGCGTGCTCCTTTTGGCCTCCCCACCGTGGGAGGCCTTTTTGTCCTTCCCAGGTAGGTTGCATGCTGGTTGTTATTAGCTAGGTACGTACTGGTTTTTTTATTCTCCGCCCTTGGCGGTGTATGCTTAATCGACTGGGTAACGGGCTTGGCTATGCGAGCGCCCCCGCTAACCTCGATGGTTATGACAATCGGTTAATAACGCTGTCTGCATGACAGCAGGCCACCAAGCTAGAGGATGTCGCAATGAAATTGATCTCAGCCATTATCAAGCCCTTCAAGCTTGATGACGTACGCGAATCGCTCTCGGATATCGGCGTGCAGGGCATTACGGTAACGGAAGTAAAAGGGTTTGGCCGTCAGAAGGGCCACACGGAACTCTACCGTGGCGCGGAGTACGTGGTGGATTTCCTGCCTAAGGTGAAGCTGGAAGTCGCCGTCGACGATGATATGGCCGAGCAGGTGATCGACGCGATTACCCAGGTCGCCAATACCGGCAAAATCGGTGACGGTAAAATCTTTGTGATGCCCCTTGAGCAGGTCATCCGTATTCGTACCGGCGAAACAGGTAAAGACGCTGTCTAACCACGGTGAATGGTAAGGCGTGAACAGTGAGTCGCGCTGAATCGACAAAGCCCCTGTGGATAATACCCACAGGGGCTTTGTGCAGAAGGCGACGATGACACGGGCTACGATTTTCTATTCATCCTTCACCTTTCACCCTTCGAACGAGGCTCACTTCTCAACGAAGGCGCGTTCGATGACGTAGTCGCCCGGCTCGCCCATACGCGGGGAGATGTTCAGACCCAGCTCATCGAGCAGGGCGCTGGTGTCGTCCAGCATCGCCGGGCTGCCGCAAATCATCGCGCGGTCTTGGCGCGGGTCGATGGGCGGTAGGCCGGTGTCCTCGAACAGCTTGCCGGTGCGAATATGGTCGGTCAGGCGACCCATGGTGTGAAACTCTTCACGGGTCACCGTGGGGTAGTACACCAGCTTCTCGGCGATCTCTTCGCCCAGGTACTCGTGGGCGGGCAGCTCTTTGGTGATGAAGTCGGCGTAGGCCAGCTCAGAGACTTCACGCACGCCATGTACCAGCACCACTTTTTCAAAGCGCTCGTAGATTTCCGGGTCTTGGATCAGGCTCATAAACGGCGCCAAGCCAGTGCCGGTCGAGAGCATATACAGGTTGCGGCCCGGCAGCAGGTCGTCGCACACCAGTGTGCCGGTCGGCTTGCGGCTGACCATGATCTGGTCGCCCACTTTCAGGTGTTGCAGGCGCGAGGTGAGCGGGCCATCCGGCACCTTGATGCTGAAGAACTCAAGGTGATCTTCGTAGTTGGGGCTGGCGATGGAGTAAGCGCGCATCAGGGGTTTGCCGTCCACTTCCAGGCCGATCATAACGAACTGGCCGTTCTTGAAGCGCAGGCTGCGCTCGCGAGTGGTGCGGAAGCTGAATAGGGTATCGTTCCAGTGGTGAACGCTTAACACTTCTTCCAGGGCAAACTTGCTCATGCTAACTCCTCCAGGGGCAGCGAGGCCTAAGCCTTGCTCACCATATTCCAAAAAAGAATAAAAAACAGCTCTATAGGTTGCTCTCAATTCTAAATAAGGGTGGTATATCTGTTAAGCAAATTATCTTGATAACGCTTATCTTTAAAATCGATATAGCCCTTTCGCGGACCACTCTACAGATAGGTTTTGGCCATGCACTACACCCTGCGACAGTTAGAAGTTTTCGTGGCCGTTGCCCAGCACGAGAGCGTTTCCCACGCGGCGCGCGCGCTGGCCATGTCGCAATCGGCCACCAGCACGGCGCTGGCGGAGCTGGAGCGCCAGTTCGATTGCCAGCTGCTCGACCGCATCGGGAAACGGCTAAAGCTCAACGCGCTCGGCTTCCAGCTACTGCCCAAGGCGGTGGCCCTGCTGGACCGCGCCGAGGAGGTCGAAGAGCTGCTGCGGGGCCAACAGGGTGTGGGGGCGTTAGACGTCGGCGCGACGCTCACCATTGGTAACTATCTCGCCACGCTGCTGATCAGCGATTTCATGCAGCGCTACCCTGGCAGCCGTGTGCGTCTGGCGGTGCGCAATACACGGCATATTATCGAGGGCGTGCGTCAGCACTCGCTGGATTTAGGGCTGATTGAGGGGCAGTGCGATGACGATATGATCATCAGCCAGCCCTGGGTCGAGGATGAGCTGTGCGTGTTCTGCTCGCCGCGCCACCCGCTGGCAGGGCGGGAGCACCTGGAGCTGGATCAGCTGCTGCGGGAGGATTGGATCATGCGTGAGGAGGGCTCAGGCACGCGCATGACGCTGGAGCATGCGGCCCGCCACCGTCGCAGCCGGTTCAATACGCTGTTGGAGCTGGAGCATACCGAGGGCATTAAACGCGCGGTGGAGTCGGGATTAGGGATTGGCTGCGTGTCGCGGCTGGCACTGCGTGATGCCTTCCGGCGCGGCAGCTTGGTGCCGCTGCCCACGCCGGAGTTGGATCTCAAGCGCCAGTTCACGTTCATTTGGCATCGCCACAAGTACCTCACCACCGGCGTGCGGGAGTTTTTACGCCTCTGCCGCGAAATGACCGCCGGGGCCAAGCGCAGTGACGATATTCCGCTGCCACCGATTCCCTAGCGGTTACACCTTGGCCTTTTCAGGGCTTGGCAGCGCCTGAGCCAGGTGCTGCGACGCCTCTAGCGTAAAGCCACCCACTAGCGCGGCCAGCCTGTCCGCTTGGTCTTTAAGCTGCTCGGCCGCGGTGGTGGACTCTTGCACCAGGGCGGCGTTTTGCTGGGTCATCTGATCCAGGTCGGTCACCGCGATGCTGACTTGGTTGATCCCGTCGTTCTGCTCACCGGCTGCCGTACTGATATCGCCCAGCATTTGGGTGACGCGCGTCACGCTATCGGCCAGCTCGTGCATGGCGGCTTCGGCGTCGCGTACCATTTGCGTGCCGCTTTCGACCTTATCGGCAGACGCATCGATGCGCTGGCGAATGTCCTTGGCGGCGTCGCTGCGGCGCGAGGCGAGCTTGCGCACTTCATCGGCCACCACGGCAAAGCCGCGCCCGTGTTCGCCAGCCCGCGCTGCTTCTACTGAGGCGTTGAGTGCCAGCAGATTGGTTTGGAAGGCAATGCTGTTCATCAGCAAGAGGCGAAAGAGCGTATCGAGTGCCATCCTTGAACCAGTAGAACAAAGATGCCATGGTTAACGCATGACATGGCCGCCACCGCGAGCGCTGCGGCGGCCATGGAGGAGTGGCAGACGAGACGTTTAGAAGGTCTCTGACGTGCGCGGTAAGCGATCCTGCGGCGCTTGCAGCGCGGGTGATGCCGCGTTAGAGAGTTTGAAACTGCTGATCGTGCCGGTCAGGCGATCCGCCTGCTCTTTCAACTGCTCGGCGGCGGTGGTGGACTCTTCCACCATAGCGGCGTTTTCCTGGGTCATCCGGTCCAGCTCGGCCACGGCGATGTTGACCTGTTTGATGCCATCGCTTTGCTCGCTGGTTGCAGCGTTGATCTCTTCCAGTACGTCGGTTACGCGGGTGATGTGGTCTACGATATCCTTCATCGTGCGACCCGCATTGCGTACCAACGAGGTGCCGTTATTCACCTTGGCTTGCGAGTCTTCGATCAGTTTCTGGATATCGTTGGCCGCGTCGCTGCTGCGGCCAGCCAGTTTGCGCACTTCCTCTGCCACGACGGCAAAGCCACGGCCATGCTCGCCAGCCCGCGCTGCTTCTACCGAGGCGTTGAGCGCCAGCAGGTTGGTCTGGAAGGCAATGCTGTTCATCAGCGTGACGATCTCGCCAATCTTGTTGGAGGCGTCGGAAATATCTTCCATGGTGGTGACCACGTTCGACACCACCTGACCGCCCTCTTTCGCGACTTCGGTGGCCGCGTGGGAGAGCTTGTTGGCTTCCTGTGCTGAGGCCGCCGTGTGCTGCACGGTGCTGGTGATTTGCTCTACCGATGCGGAGGTTTGCTGCAGGCTAGACGCCGCGTTGTCGGTACGGCGGGAGAGGTCTTGGCCGCCCATGGCAATCTCGTTAGCGGCGTGGTGCACCGATTCGCTGCTGGTGCGCACATCGATTAAGACGTGCTCCATTTTGTTAACAAAGCGGTTAAAGGCGCTAGCAATTTGAGTGACTTCGTCGTTGCCTTCTTCTGGCAGACGCTGGGTGAGGTCGCCCTCGCCGGAGGCGATGTTATCCATCGCGTTGCGCACCCCCAGCAGGCGGCGCAACAATAGCGACAGCAGCAGCCCAAATACCACAGCGGTAATGGCTGCAACGATCAATAGGGTAACAATAGATGTGGTGGCAATGGCGCGTAGTCCTGCGGTGGCCTCCGCTTCATCCAGTGCTACCACAAGCTGCCAGTCGCTATTGCCGCCTATTGGGCGGCTCAGCAGTAATTTACTGCTTCCTTCTAACTGCATCTGCTGTGGCTGCTTGGTGTTAGCAAGTTGCTCGATATAGGCGGCGTTTAATTCATCGCTTAAAACAGTGGTAGGCTCTAGCGCTAGCTCGCTGTTGGGATGGGCGATTAGCGATCCATCGCCGGTAGTCAGAAAGCCAAAACTTGAAGGAGTAGGCGAGATGTCTTGCACGATCGCGATCATATCGCGAATATTGACGTCAGCACCTACTACCGCCTGAAGTTGGTTATTTTGGTAAAACGGGCGGGCAAAGGTCACCACTAAGTCGCCGCTTTGGGCATCGACATACGGCGCGGTGACAATAGTATCCTGCGCGGCAGCGGCGGCTTGGTACCAAGGTCGCTCTCGTGGGTCAAAATCGGCGGGTGGCTCCCAGCCGTTGAAAAAAATGGTCTCTCCGCTATCAGCCAAGCTCAGGTAGGTTGCCATAAAATCGCCAGAGGTGGTCAACTGACGCAAGGCAATACGTGGGTCATTGCTGGAGATAGCTTCCTCCATGCCGTTCAGCATGGTGCTACGGGATGCCATCCACTCATGTAGGGCGCTACTGTTACCACGTACTACAGCGTCTAGGTTGTGGGCTACCTGTTGGGTATTGTGCTGCTGGACTGTGTAGTAGCTGGCAACACCGTTGACGATCAAGGCAAGGGTGGTGGCAGTGAGTGCGGCTAGCAGTATGCGGGCTCGCAGAGATGAAAACATGGTCGCTCTCAACGTCGTTTGGAATTAGTACGCGGGTGCCACGTACACTAGAGTTCGACGTTAGCTATCGGCGAGAGCCACCATGCCTTTAATAAAAGAGTAAGAAAGTGTTGATTTGATTAGCGCAGATCGCTCACGGCGCTTTGAATATCTGCCATCGACGCCTTGCTAAGATCTTTTGAGAGCGTGTGCGTCACAAGCTTTTGGGTAGGGGGATCAAGCTTTTCTCGCAGTAGCCCTAAAAACTTGGGCGGCGCGACGATAATCAGTTTTTCCATGCTGTTACTCACGCGGGCGCTATACAGGCGTTGGGCGACCTCTTTAGCAAACAGCTCGTTCTCATGCTGAGAGGCAGCCCCCTCTTCGCCAGATGAGCGCGACGACGTTGACGTTGATTCATGGACATCAGCCCCGCGGCGGTCAGTAATCAAGTCACCTTCATGCAGCCTGCCGGCTGCGTGTACCAAGCTCTCTTGCTCGGCGAGATTGAGCGCGTCACGGGTAAAAATACGTGCGCGGGCGGCGTCAGCTACCACGATATAGGTGGTCATCGTCGTACGTCCTCCATGTCGTTGATTACCCTTTAACCATGGCAAGCGTTCGGTGTTTGGTCAAACACGGTTTTTGAGAGATGACAATGGACTTACTGCGTACAAATTATCATTGGCGAAATCGCTATTTACTCATGCGCCATGGACATAGCCAGGCTAACGCGCAGCGGAAAATTATCAGCTCCCCCGAGCGGGGGCTTACGAATTATAGGCTCTCTGAAGAGGGTGAGCAGCAGTTGTTGGATGTGCTGGCGCAGTGGCGCTGGCCGGAGCCGACGCGGGTGGTGCATTCAGATTTTTTACGCACCACGCACACTGCCGCCAGAGTGGCGAAGGCGTTCGCGCTGGAAATGCAACAAGAGGAGCGCTTACGAGAGCGCCATTTTGGCGAGCTGGAAGGCCAGGCCGATAGCTATTACCCAGAGGTGTGGGCCTTTGATGCGCAGAGTGCAGACCATACCCAGTGGCATGTTGAGCCGGTCAGCCGGGTAGCTGCACGGATGTGCGCCGCATTGGACGCGCTAGAGCAGTGCTTTGAGGGTGAAACGGTACTGGTGGTGAGCCACGGTGACCCGTTACAAATTCTGCTCACGGCGCTGGCAGGCAAGCCATTGACCCAGCACCGTGAGCAGCTCGCGCTGGCCCCGGCCAGCATCACGCTGGTAGGCGGTTAGGCGCCTTACTTGGGGGGAATCCAGGCAATCATGTCGACTTCCACATCGGCACCGCCTGCCAGGCCGGTGACGCCGATGCAGGTACGGGTGGGGAGCGGTTTCTCGAAGTAGCTGGCGTAGACCTGGTTCACTTCATCGAAGTGGCCCATGTTGGTAATGAAAACCCGTGACTGCACCACGTACTCGAAGCTGCTGCCCACCTCTTCCAGGACGATGGCCAGGTTCTGCATGACTCGATGGGTTTGTTCGGTAAAGGTGCCCAGCAGCATTTCGTTGGTTTCCGGCACGGTCGGCATCTGGCCGGTGATGAACACCAGGTCGCCCACGCGGCAGGCGTGAGAGAACGGCGCAATGGGCTGTGGGGCGCGGTCGATGAACAGTTTTTCCATGATGACTCTCTGGTGTGATGTGGGGTATTCAGAAGGGCCATGAAAATGGGCCTCAGCAGAGGCCCACGTTACGCATTTGACGTGCTGGCAGTCGAATCAATGCCCCAGAATCTGGCTCAAGAAGAGCTGGGTGCGCTCGGACTGCGGGTTGTTGAAGAACGGCTCCGGCGCGTTTTCTTCGATGATCTGCCCCTGGTCCATGAAGATCACGCGGTCGGCCACGGTCTTGGCGAAGCCCATTTCATGGGTCACGCAGAGCATGGTCATGCCCTCTTCGGCCAGTTCGATCATCACGTCCAGTACTTCCTTGATCATCTCCGGGTCAAGGGCCGAGGTGGGCTCGTCAAACAGCATCACGTCTGGATGCATGCACAGCGAGCGGGCAATCGCTACCCGCTGCTGCTGGCCGCCGGAGAGCTGGCCGGGATACTTCTTGGCCTGCTCGGCAATACGTACCCGCTCCAGATACTGCATGGCCATGGCTTCGGCCTCTTTGCGGGGCTTCTTCTGTACCCACATCGGGGCAATACAGCAGTTCTCCAGCACGGTGAGGTGAGGGAACAGGTTGAAATGCTGGAATACCATGCCGACGCTGCGGCGAATTTGCTCGATGCGCTTGACGTCTTGAGTGAGCGGTACGCCACCCACCACGATCTCGCCTTTTTGGTGCTCTTCTAGGTGATTGATGCAGCGGATCATGGTGGATTTGCCCGAGCCAGAAGGCCCGCAAATGACGATCCGCTCGCCGCGTTTCACTTCCAGGTAGATATCCCGCAGCACGTGAAAATCGCCGTACCACTTGTTGACGCCGCGCATTTCGACCATCAGATCCGAAGTGCCGGTGCCAGGGTTATGGGAAGCTGCTTGTGTCATGTCACTATCCTGCTAAAAAATCGTTGATAAAAGCGGCGTTAGCGCTTGTGGCCGGTATGCAGCTTGCGTTCTAGGTACTGACTGTAGCGCGACATGCTGAAACAGAAGATCCAGAACATGAAGGCGGCAAACACGTAACCTTCCAACGAGAAGCCTAACCAGCGTGAGTCGGCCAGTGCCGCTTGCACGATCCCCAAAAGGTCAAAGAGCCCGATAATCATGACCAGGGTGGTGTCTTTAAACAGCGAGATAAACGTATTCACGATGCCGGGAATCATCATCTTCAGCGCTTGGGGAAGAATGATCAGCCCCATGCGCTTCCAGTAAGTCATGCCGAGCGCGGCAGCTGCCTCTTCCTGGCCTTTTGGAATCGCCTGCAAGCCGCCACGAATGACCTCTGCCATATAGGCGCTCTGGAACAGCGTTAAGCCGATCAGGGCACGCACTAGGCGGTCAACGCTCATATCGGAGGGCAGGAACAGCGGCAGCATGACCGAGGCCATAAACAGCACGGTGATCAGCGGCACGCCGCGCCAGAACTCGATAAACACCACGCAAAAGCTTTTGACGATGGGCATGTTAGAGCGCCGACCCAGGGCCAGCACAATACCGATCGGCAGCGCGCCCACCATGCCCACCGTGGCTAACAGTAGCGTCAGCATCAGGCCACCCCAGCGGTGGGTAGGCACTTGGGGAAGGTCAAAGTAGCCGCCGTAAAGCAGTACGAACGAAATAATGGGGAATGCCACCAGCGCAAAGATGGCCACCCAGCGCTTGAAAGGCAGCTTGGGAATCGCCAGCCAGCCAATCAGCGAAAAGAACATGGCGAACACGATATTGGCGCGCCAGGTCTCCTCGCTGGGGTAAAGGCCGTAAATAAACTGGGATAAACGTGCGTTGATAAATACCCAGCAGGCGCCTTCCCGTGAGCAGTCGTCGCGTGTGGTGCCTACCCAATCGGCGTTGATGAACGCCCACTGCACGGTAGGCACGACGAGCAGATAGAGGATATAGAGGCCGATTAACGTGAAAATCGTATTGATCGGCCCGTTGAATAGGTTCGTTCGCAGCCAAGCAATCGCGCCAACGGAGTTGCTGGGCGCTGGCCGCTGTTCGATCATCGTTTGATTATGAATCATGTGTGGCTCCTCGCCTCAGCCTAGCGTTCAACCAGCGCCACGCGGGCGTTGAACCAGTTCATGAACATCGACACCAGCAGGCTGATCGTCAGATACACCGCCATGGTCATCGCAATGACCTCGATGGCCTGGCCCGTCTGATTCAGTGTGGTGCCCGCAAACACCGACACGAGGTCCGGATAGCCAATGGCCGTGGCCAGCGACGAGTTTTTGATCAAATTCAGGTATTGGCTGGTGAGCGGGGGGATGATGACCCGCAATGCTTGAGGAATGATGACGAGGCGCAGCACCAGGTTGCGCGGCAGGCTCAGTGCCTGCGCCGCTTCGGTTTGGCCATGAGAAATGGCCTGAATGCCGGAGCGCACGATCTCGGCAATGAATGACGCCGTGTAGATCGAGAGTGCGAACCACAGCGCCAGAAACTCAGGAATTACCGTGATGCCGCCGCGGAAGTTGAAGCCACGCAGCTCGGGCATTTCCCAAGTAATGGGGACGCCAGTGGCCAACATGACCAACAGGGGCAGCCCAAAGATCAGTGCAAAGGAGATCCAGTAAGCGGGAATTCGCTGCCCCGTGGCTTCCTGGCGGCGTTTTGCCCATATCACCAGCGCAATACTGGCCGCGATGGCGATCACGAAGGTGACAGGAATCAGCCCAAAGCCCGATTCGAATAGCGGCTCAGGTAGATAAAGCCCGCGTACGTTAAGAAACACGGCCTCGCCGAACGCAAGGCTTTCTCGAGCGCTGGGGAGCGCCCGCAGCACGGCAAAGTACCAAAAGAAAATCTGCAGCAGCAGCGGAATGTTACGAAAGGTTTCGATATACGCGGCGGCTAGCTTGGCGATCAGCCAGTTGGGCGATAGACGAGCGATACCGACGATAAAGCCAATGATAGTGGCTGCAATAACGCCTAACCCACCCACCAGCAGCGTATTCAGCAGGCCCACGAAGAAGGTGCGGCCATAGGTGCTTTGGGAGGAGTAGTCGATCAGACTCTGCACGATCCCAAAACCGGCGGTATTGTTTAGGAAACCAAAGCCGGTGGTGATACCCCGTGAGGATAAGTTGTCTTGAACATTGCCGACAATATAGAACAGAAACACAATGACAGCGGCAATCAATAGACACTGGAAAATGAGCGCACGCTTGGCGCGGTCTCGCCAAAACGGTGGCTTGTGGCCAGCCGGGCGAGCATTAGGTCTTACAGACATGGATGGCGTCTCCGCGATACGGCAGGTCAATCAGATGGCCCGCCATTCCCTGTTAAGAGGGAGCGACGGGCCGGGGTCAAGCGAGACGCTTAGCGAATCGGCGGTGCGTACTGAATGCCGCCTTGGGTCCACAGAGCGTTAATACCACGCTCAATTTCCAGCGGTGAGCCCATGCCTACGTTGCGCTCGAAGCTTTCGCCGTAGTTACCTACCTGGCTCAGAATGTTGTAAGCCCAGTCGGCTTCTAAGCCCATACCTTCACCGTAGTTGCCGTCCTGACCCAGCAGGCGAGCAATATCCGGGTTGTCTGAGTTGAGCATCTCGTCAACGTTTTCGCTGGTAATGCCATACTCTTCACCGTTGATCATGGCGAACAGCGACCATTTTACGATGTTGAACCACTCATCGTCGCCTTGACGTACCACTGGGCCCAGCGGCTCTTTGGAGATGATGTCAGGCAGAATCATTGCAGAAGCGGGGTCGTCCAGTTGGATGCGTAAGGCCGCTAGCTGAGAAGTGTCGGAGGTCAGCACGTCACAGCGGCCAGCTTGGAAGCCGCCCACGGTTTGCTCAGACGTGTCGAATACGATGGGGTCAAACTCCATGCCATTGGCACGGAAGTAGTCGGCGACGTTAAGCTCGGTGGTAGTACCAGACTGGATACAGATCGCGGCGCCATCGAGTTCGTCTGCGCTGCTAATACCTAAATCCTTGTTCACCATGAAGCCGATACCGTCGTAGAAGGTAACGCCGGTGAAGTTCAGGCCCAAGGTGGTGTCACGGGTAGTGGTCCAAGTGGTGTTACGGGACAGTACATCCACTTCGCCAGACTGCAGCGCGGTGAAACGCTCAACAGCATTCAGGGAGATGTAGTTGACGGCATCCGCGTCGCCCAGTACCGCTGCAGCAACGGCGCGACATACGTCAACGTCGAGGCCCTGCCAGTTACCGCTATCATCTGGGGCGGAAAAACCTGGTAGGCCGTCGCTAACGCCACACTGTACAGCACCGCGCGCGCGGGTATCTTCTAACGTATTGGCTTGTGCGGTGGCGATACCGGCGAGGGAGATGGCACCCGCTGAGGCGAGCAGTACCAGGTGTTTCTTATTAATCATGTTTGTTCCCCTTCCTCGATTTAATGTCATTATGCATGGTGATGCATCATTAAAAGCTAGCAAGGAAGGTGCCAAGAAAGATATGCCGTCAAATTCAGCGCTTTTCAACGTAAAATCAGCGAATTTGACGAAGGTAGTGGTGCAAAAAAGTAGGTCAGCAGCTACGCGTTGCGCTTTTTTGGTGCGCAGCCGCTGGCGGAGGTCGGTGGCTAGTCGCCTAGCGTGTCAGCGAATAGGTGGCGCGTACTGAATGCCGCCATCTTTCCACAGAGCGTTCAGGCCGCGCGCAATGTTGAAATCAGAGTCCGCGCCCACGTTACGGTCATAAATGTCCGCATAGTTACCCACCTGTTTGACGATTTGGTAAGCCCAGTCTGACGAAAGGCCCATGGCTTCACCAAAATCGCCATCTTGCCCAAGTAGGCGCATCACATCGGGGTTTTCTGAGCTTAGCTGCTCATCCACGTTGGCTTGACTGACGCCCAGCTCTTCGGCATTCAGCATGGCAAACAGCGACCACTTCACGATGTTGAACCACTGGTCATCGCCTTGGCGCACTGCTGGGCCAAGCGGCTCTTTGGAGATGATCTCCGGTAGTACCACGGCCATATTGGGGTCGGCCAGTTGAATGCGCTGGGCATAGAGCTGCGAGGCATCCGAGCTCAATACGTCGCAGCGGCCTGCTTCGAAGCCTGCAATCGACTGTTCAGGTGAATCAAACACCACCGCATCATAGGTCATGTTGTTAATGCGGAAGTAGTCGGAAAGGTTTAGTTCGCTGGTGGTGCCTGACTGAGTGCAAATAGCCGCCCCATCCAGTTCTTTGGCGCTCTGTACGCCGAGGTCGCTGGCCACCATAAACGCCTGGCCGTCGTAGTAGCTGACGCCAGTGAAGTTCATCCCTAGCGTGGTGTCGCGGCTAGAGGTCCAGGTGGTGGTGCGGGAGAGCACGTCCACCTCGCCAGACTGCAGCGCGGCAAAACGCTCCACCGAGTCTAACGGTACGAAATTGACTTTGCTGGCATCACCTAGCGCGGCAGCGGCAATGGCGCGGCACACATCGGTGTCCAGGCCGCGGTATTGGTCGTTATCGTCCAGCGATGAGAAGCCGGGCTGGGCGGCGTTAACGCCGCAGCGCACGCTGTCGCGCTCTTGAACAGCCTCAAGGGTATCGGCCATGGCCGTGGCAGGTACCCAGAGGGTCGGGGCTAATAGAGTGATTCCCAATCCTAACCAACGCGTGGTGTTCATTTGTTATTCCTTAACGTTGAGCGCAGCAATACTTGCGCATAAAAAAGGCCGAGCAGAGCCCGGCCTGATACATAGCGGAACCGCGAGGTTATGCGAACGCTTTACGCATAAAGGGCGGCAGCGCCAGGGCACCACGGTGGGCATCTACTGTGTAGTACTGTAGCGGCATTTCGTGGCTGGCGGCAGCCTCTTCACGGAAGCTTTCAACGTTGGTGCTTTTGCCTGCCAGCGTCACGCTCCACCAGCCGGAAGGGTACACCGGCTGGGGGAAGGGCAGGGTGGCGACGCTATCAAAGCCTGCTTCGCGCATGTCGTTACGCAGCTCGCGGATAATCGAGCCGCTGTGATACAGCGGCGACTCGCTCTGCTGAACCATCACACCGCCGCTTTTCAGAATGCGGTGGCAGCGCTTCAAAAAGTCGGTTTTGAACAAGCCTTCTGCAGGGCCAACCGGGTCGGTGGAGTCGATGATCAGCACGTCGATGCTCTCGTCGGCGGCGTCGTCGACCCATTTCACGCCGTCGGCAAACAGCAGCTCGGCGCGGGGGTCGCCGTTGGCTTCTACTAATGACGGGAAAAAGCGCTCGGAGGCCTTGGTCACTTCTTCATCGATATCGATCTGGGTGACCTTCTCGACGTCCGGATGGCGCAGCACTTCTTTCAAGGTGCCGCAGTCGCCGCCACCAATGATGACCACGCGCTTGGGGTCCTGATGGGTGAATAGCGCCGGGTGGGCGATCATTTCGTGATACAGGAAGTTGTCGCGGTCGGTGAGCATCACGCAGCCATCCAGCACCATCAGGTTGCCGTAGGTTTCGGTGGCGTACACTTCCAGGTGCTGGTAAGGGCTTTGCACATCCAGCAGTTTTTCAGAAACTTTCAGCGAGAAAGCGCTGCCGTGGCTATCAAAGACTTCGGTAAACCACTGCTCGTCGCGTAGGTCGCTCATTGCTTGGCTCCTGGGCATGAGTCGTTCGTTTGAGTCGGAATGCCCTGATGGTACTGCGGGCTTAAGTCGTGCAGCGCCTCCATAAAGGCGGTGACGTGATCAGGGTTGGTGAACTGGCTGATGCCGTGGCCCAAGTTGAACACGTGGCCTGGGCCGTGGCCGTAACTCTCCAGCACGCGGGCCACTTCGGCGCGAATGGCCGAAGGGCGAGCAAACAGCACGTTGGGGTCTAAATTACCCTGCAGGGCGACTTTATGGCCTACGCGGGCGCGAGCGTCAGAAAGCTCGGTCGACCAGTCGATACCCAGCGCGTCGGCACCGGCGCAAGCAATGTGTTCAAGCCACTGGCCGCCGTTTTTGGTGAACAGGATCACCGGCACGCGGCGGCCATCATGTTCACGGATCAGCCCAGAGACGATCTGCTCCATATAGCGCAGCGAGAACTCTAAATAAGCAGGCGTGGAGAGCGCGCCGCCCCAGGTATCAAAAATCTGTACCGCCTGGGCACCGGCGCGGATCTGGGCATTCAGGTAGTCGGTGACCGCTTGTGCCAGGGTGTCCAGCAGCTGGTGCATGGTGTCCGGCGTGTCATACAGCATGGTTTTTAAGTGACGGAAGTCTTTGCTGGAACCGCCTTCAACCATATACGTTGCCAGCGTCCAGGGGCTGCCGGAGAAGCCGATCAGTGGCATGCGGCCGTTCAGCTCGCGGCGAATCGTGGATACCGCCCGCATCACGTAGTCCAGGTCGCGCTCGGCGTTTGGCACCGTCAGCGCAGCGACTTCTTCCGGTGTGCGGACGGTTTTTCTGAATTTGGGGCCTTCACCGGTTTCGAAGTAGAGGCCCAGCCCCATGGCATCGGGGATGGTCAAAATATCCGAAAACAGAATCGCAGCGTCGAGCGGGTAGCGCTCCAGCGGCTGCAGGGTCACTTCGCAAGCCAAGTCATGATTGCGGCACAGGTCCATAAAGCTGCCTGCGTTGGCGCGGCTGGCGCGGTACTCCGGCAGATAGCGGCCGGCTTGGCGCATCATCCACACCGGAGTGCGGTCAACGGGCTGGCGAGCCAGCGCGCGAAGAAAACGGTCGTTTTGCAAAGGTGTGGTGGTCATAAACACTTGCTCTTGAGAAATTTGCCCGCATTGTAAGGGAGTCATCGTACCTGAAGATAGGAATTGTACGTGAAGATAGCCGGGGGTGGCGGCGCAAACCGTGGCAAAAATCGTCGCACCCCGCTAAGACCGTGAGGCCTGCGCGGCTTCCTGGTAAACTGTCCGCCCACTTCGCCAACACTGGTGTGGTTAACTGGTTTGGTTAATCAGCGAGGAACCCTGTGACCATTCGCTTCATTGCTGCCTCTCGGCTGCCCACTCCCTGGGCCACATTCACCATGCATGGCTTCGAAGACGACGCCACGGGTAAAGACCATATCGCCCTAACGTTGGGCGATGTGAGCGGCGGCGAGCCGGTGTTAGGGCGCGTGCACTCTGAGTGCTTAACCGGCGATGCGCTATTCTCGATGCGCTGCGACTGCGGCTACCAGCTGCAAGAAGCGCTAAAGCGTATTGCCGAAGAGGGGCGCGGCGTGCTGCTCTATTTACGACAGGAAGGGCGTGGCATTGGCCTGCTCAATAAAATTCGCGCCTATCATCTGCAGGACCAGGGCGCCGATACCGTAGAAGCCAACGAGCAGCTCGGCTTTGGCGCCGACATGCGCCGCTACGACCTCTGCGTGCCGATGCTCAACCACTTGGGCATTACCGCGCTCAAGCTGATGACCAACAACCCCCGCAAGGTGGATGCGCTAACCCGCGACGGCGTGAACGTCGTCGAGCGTCTGCCCATTACCACCGGTTTAAACCCCCACAACGAACAGTACCTCTCCACCAAAGCGGGCAAGCTCGGCCACATGATGGTGCTGGATGACTTTACCCAAGCCAGCGATGTGGATATCGAGCGTAAGGGATGACGGTGGCTGTGTGAGAGTGTTGAATTAAGCTTTTGTTAAATGTTAATTAAACATTGGAATACCATCGCGGCGGCAGAGGTGCGGTTTTCCACCCCTAGTTTGCGAAAGATTTGCTCTAAATGTTTATTGACCGTGCGCGGGCTGAGTTCGAGGATTTGGCCTATTTCACGATTTGTTTTGCCTTGGGCGATCCAGAGCAGCACTTGTGATTCACGCTTTGTAAGCCGCAGCTGCTTTTGTAATAGCAGGCTTTCGCTATCTCCTTCTTGATGTAACAAGCGGAATAAGTGCTCATTGGTAACTGATTCACCCAAATATCTCAATCTTAAGGCGTTATGAGGCAGCGGCAGGGCTAACTGATCGCCGCTTCGCGGTAGTCGGTTTAGCCAGCGTCGGATGTGCTCGGCAAGCTCTTCGTGTGGTTTGGCCAAATTTTCTTCAGTAATGTTGATCCACTCTTCTGCTTGGGGCGTACCCCATAGCCATCTACCTTGTCTATCTGTTGCGAAAGAGGCTTGCCCCAGCTTATCCAGGGCTGTCTGAGTGCTTTGGGCCAGGCGGGCATTGTTGAGATGCACGCGAATGCGCGCCACCAACTCCTTTGGCCGAATAGGTTTGGTCATATAGTCCACGCCACCCGCTTCAAGCCCACGCACCACGTCTTCAGTATCGGTGAGCCCGGTCATAAATATGACGGGAACGTTGGCTAAGGCGGGGTGTAACTTCAACGCACGACACGCCTCGAAACCATCCATTGCTGGCATTAAGGCATCCATCAGAATTAAATCCGGGGTCATTTTTTCGGCAATGGAGATTGCCTGCTCTCCGCCCATCGCCACTAATGCTGTCAGTCCTGACTGCTCTAAGGCTTGGTGGATCATGCCTAGGGAATCGGCGGAGTCATCTACTACTAACACTACATCCTTGCGCTCAATTGTTGTCATAGCGATTTCTTCAACAAATGTGAGATTTGGTGAAAGTTAAAACGATCTAAAGCACTTTCTAATTCCTCCGACAATGAAGGGCTAATACGTCCGTCGACTTGGGCAGTGCTTAAGCAGCTACGTAAACCACTTAAATGACCGATGTCGGCCAGCGCCAGCATTTCCTCACGCAGGGAGGCCTCTATATGAGTAGGCATTGTCGTTGAAACCGTTGTTGAACCCGACATTGAGTCAGTCAGCGAAAACGTCGCTGGTCTGTCCAATACAGTAGCTGCCGAGCTCAAGGTGTTAGCTTGATGCTGCCATTGCAGCTGTAGCTGCCGCGCTAGGGTATCGAGTAAGGCGCCTTGCTTGAATGGCTTGATCAAGTAGTCGTTGTGTAGCCCTTCTCCAAGTGCGTTCAATTGGCTCTCCCGTGCGTTAGCGGAGAGCATCACAATAGGCCCCTGAAACCCTTGTTGGCGGAGCAGTCGTGCGGTTTGCCATCCGTCGGTATGCGGCATAGCGATATCCAGCAGTATCAGGTCGGGTTGGGAGTGATTGGCCAGTGGCAAGCTGGTGATTCCATCGGGTGCTTCCAACAGGGTGAAGCCAAGCGGTGTCAGCATGTCGCTAATCAAGCCCCTGTGAGAGGGGTCATCATCAATTACCAATAGAGTTCGGCGCTCACCTTTATACCCTTTAACGATTTGACTGGGTGACCGAACAAGCTCCAAGGGCTCGATGCTTGAAAGCATTACCGAAAGCCGAAATTCACTTCCGCTTCCCGGCGTGCTAACTACCTGGAGATCCCCCCCCATGATGTCGGTCAACAGTTTGGTAATTGTCAGCCCGCCTTATTCATGAGGCCGACCTGAAAACGAAGATAGCGGATGGTATTCTCTTGAAAATTCAGTGTGTTCCGCCAAGAATCTGAACCAAGAGAGCCATCCGCTATGGGTGAAAGCCTATCCACCTGGACGCCCTCATGCAACGGCGCTGTCCGTGTTGAGCTGAGCGGCCAGCGCACTACCAGCGACAGCGGCGCTCTGCTGTTGCGTGAGGCCCTCGACAACAGCGGCGTGATTGAGGCGCTGGAAGACAATCTGGTCGATCGACGCCACCCGCTGCGCATCCTTCATTCGCTGGCCAGCCAGTTGCGTACCCTGGTGCTGCAGCGTGCGATGGGCTGGATCGACCTCAGCGATACCGACACGCTGCGCCGTGATCCGCTCTGGCAGCTGGCCTGCAGCGATGCGCGCGGGACGATGCCCCTGGCGCAGGACAGGCCGTCTCAAGCCACGCTGTCGCGGCTGCTGACCTGCCTTGGCCGCAACGACAACATCGATGTCGTGCACGAAGGCCTGCTGCGACTGGTGCTCT